>JAAYUB010000126.1 GCA_012517875.1 Acidobacteriota bacterium
CACCAGCCCGATCACCGGCAGCAGCGTCACCAAGTACCAGCCCCAGCCCACGGGCAGCCACGGTTGCCGGCGCGCCCACCACACCGCCGCCGCCGTCGCCGCCAGCAACGCCGCGCCGGCGGCCACCGCCGGCCCGGCGTCGAACGCGCGCGGCAGCGGATAGAACACCGCCAGGTTGGTCGGCCAGAACAGTTCACCGATGTAACGGACGTACGCCAACGCGCTGTTAACCAGCCGTTCGGGCAGCGTCAGCATCCGCAGCGGCACCATCGCCGAGCGCTGCGCCAGCAGGGTCACGATCCCCGACGCCAGCGCCAGTGCCGCGAACGGCGCCTTCTCCAGCAGCCGTCGGCCCGCTTCCCGCCGCGTCTCCGGCGGGGGGATGCGGCCGGTCCACGCCGGCAGCCGCGCCAGCGGCCATCCGTCCAGCAGCAGCAGCACCACCGGCACGCTCACCAGCATCGGCTTGGCCATCAGCCCCAGCGCGAACAAGGCCAGGCTCAGCCGGTACAGCCCCGCCCGCCCGGTCCGGGCCCAACCGGCGTACGCCGCCAGCGTCAGAAAGTAGAAGGCGGTGCTCAGCACGTCCTTGCGCTCCGCCACCCAGGCCACCGATTCCACGTGCGTCGGGTGCAGGGCGAACAGCGCCGCCACCAGCGCGCTCCGGCCAACGCAGCCGGTGAGCGCGCGCAGCAGGCCGAACAGCAGCAGCGTGTTGAGCAGGTGCAGCGCCAGGTTGCTCAGGTGGTGGCCGCCCGCCCAGAGACCGAACAGCTCCACGTCCAGCATGTGGGCGCACCACGTCAACGGATGCCAGTTGTTGGCGTGGAAGGTGGTGAACGCCCACCGCACCGACTCCGCCGTCAGCCCCTGCTGGACATGGGGGTTTTCGGTGACGTACAGGTTGTCGTCGTAGTTGACGAAGCCGTGGCGGACGACCGGCGCGTACACGGTGACCGTCACGGCCACCAGCAGCGTCGCCAGCGCCCACTCACGCGTCGGCCGGGTGCTCGGTCGCCACATCGGGGAACATCCGGGAGCGCGCCAGGCCCCACCGGGCCAGGCGGTACGCCAGTCCCACCCCCAGGCAGCCGAACCCGTAGCGGACGCTGCGCCGGAAGTTGATCGAGGAGGCGTCCGTCGCGTAGCGCGTGGGACAGCTGATCTCGGAGATGCGGTAGCCGTACCAGAGGATCTGGGCCAGCATCTGGTTGTCGAAGATGAAGTCGTCGGAGTTTTCCCCGAACGGGATGCGGCGCAGCAGCGCCGCCGAAAAGGCGCGATAGCCCGTGTGGTATTCCGACAGCTTGGCGCCGGTGAGCAGGTTCTCCATCAGGGTCAGGGCCCGGTTGCTGTAGTAGCGCCAGCGCGGCATGCCGCCGGCCAGGGCGTAGCCGCCGAGGATCCGGGAACCCAGCACGCAGTGCGCCAGCCCCGCTTCGATGAGTGCCGCCATGGCCGGGATCAGACGCGGCGTGTACTGGTAGTCGGGGTGGACCATGATGACGATATCCGCCCCCTGGGCCAGGGCCAGCCGGTAGCAGCTCTTCTGGTTGCCGCCGTAGCCGAGGTTGCGGGCATGGGCGTGGACGGTGGTCGCCGGCAGGGACCGGGCGATGGTCAGGGTCTCGTCGCGGCTGGCGTCGTCCACGACGATGACATGGTCCACCACGCCTGTGGCCATGACCTCCTCATGGGTCCGCAGCAGCGTCTGCGCCGCGTTGTACGCCGGCATCACCACCACGACGTTGGGCTTGCTCATCCGAGTGTCTCGCCTCCGCCTTCAGCGCCATTGTACCCCGAGCTTTACCTGGTTCGTCATCGTAATCGTGATCGTAATCGAAGCTCGATTGAGTTCACGATCACGATTACGTATGATGATTTCGAATTACGATTACGCATACGATGGGCTTGGTACTACCAACTCCTATCTCTTCACTGCTCACTGTTCACCCTTCTCACCCCGCCACCCAGATCCACCCCAGCAGGATCCCCAGCGACAGCAGCGTCACCGGCACGCCCACCCGGGCGTGCTCCTTAAAGGTGACGGCGATCCCAAGGTTGCGGGCGCCCTCGATGACGATCAGGTTGGCGATACTGCCGATGGTGATCAGGTTGCCGGCGAAGGTGCTGGACACGGCCAGCGCGTACCACTGCGCCGGCGCCGCCGGATCGAGGAAGCGCGTCAGCAGCATGACGGCAGGCACGTTGCTCACCAGATTGCTCAGCACCGTCGAGACACTCGAAAGCAGCGCCAGGTCGCGCAGGTCGATCCCGGCCGCGGCCAGCGCCGCGATGATCCGCGCCGGCCAGCCGGTGGTCTCGATCCCCTGGATGACGATGAACAACCCGACGAACAGGGTGAGCAGGTGCCAGTCCATGAAGCCGAGCAGGCGGCGGGTGCTCATGCGGCGGCTGCACAGGAGCACGCCCGCCAGGGCGATGGCCGACAGCTCCCGCGGCACCGGCGTGAAGAAGAGCACAATCAGCCCGCCCACCACCAGCAGCCCCTTCGTCGTCTGCCACTGGTTGAATGCCGGCCAGTCGGACGCATCCGCCTCTCCGCACGCCGCTCCCCCGCCCCCGAAGCGATCCCGGTACACCCAGCAGATGAAGCCGAACGCCGCCGCCAGCGCCGCGATGCTCGGCGGCGCGCACCACGCGGCGAAGCGACCGAAGTCCAGCCGCCCCAGCTGGCCGATGAGCATGTTCTGGGGATTGCCGATGATGGTGATCGCCGAGCCGATGTTGGCGGCCGCCGCGAGGCCCAGCAGGAACGGGATCGGATTGAGCCGGCGCCGGCAGACGGTCACCACCAGCACCGGCGTGAACGCCAGGCAGACGATGTCGTTGGTGAGCAGGGCCGACAGCGCGCCGCCGACAACCATCACCAGAGCCAGGAACAGCCGGGGCCGGTCCAGGTAGCGCGAGAGGCGGAGCACCGTCCAGGTGTAGAACCCGCCGAGGCGGAGCTGGCCGGAGACGATCATGAGCGCGTAGAGCAGCAGGATGGTGGGCAGGTCCACCGCCGCCACCGCCTGGGTGATGGTGAGCGCGCCGCTCACCACCATGGCGATGGCGCCGAGTAGCGCGAAGCCGGTCCGGTCCAGCGCCCACGGCGGGATGTGGCCCAACGCCACGCCGGTGTAGGTCACCAGGAAGATGAGCAGAGTCCAGTCGGGGGTCACGGGGCGGCTCCAGCAGACCGGTTTTGCCTATTGTAACGCCGCGGGGTCAGAAGGTGAAACAGGGAGTCAAGGGCAGGGTGAATGAATGAATGAATGAATGGATGAGTCGGTGAATCGGCCAATCGGCGAAACTGCGCGCCGGCATGGCGGCGTAGCGATTGAAAAACCGGCCGGTGGTCCGTACAATGAACGCAACCGGATGAGGATGACACCGTGAACCAGAGCCAGAGCCCCGAGCCGCTCCGCAGTTTCCGCCCCCCGCAGGAGGGCGAGGTCATCGAGTGCCTCGGCCGGCGCTACACGTTGGGCCGCGAGACCGGCCACGGCTACTTCGGCGCCGTCTTCCAGTGCACCGACGAGTGGGGCAACGACCTGGTGGCCAAGGTGCTGCTGCCGCAGGGGCGGACCTACGAGCAGGTCCGGCAGGAGTGGCTCACGGAGTTGCAGAATCTGAAGGCGCTGCGTCACCCCAACATCACCTACGTCTACGACGCCTTTGAGTGCCGCGACACCTTCTACCTGATCATCGAGCGCTGCGCCGCCACGCTCGTGGACCTGATCGGCGCGCCCGATCTCCCCGGCGAGGAGTGGCTCCCCGCGGTGAGCCGCGATCTCCTCCAGGCCATCGACTTCATTCACCAGTCGGGCTACGTCCACAAAGACATCTCGCCCACCAACGTGCTCGTGGTCATGTCCCGGGAGCAGCTTCTGTCCACCCCGCCGGCGACGGTGGTGTTCAAGGTGGGGGATCTCGGGATCAGCCGCCTGGAGAGCGACATCAACCTCTTCAACACGATCCTGGCCAAATGGATGCATCCGCCGGAGTTCCTCGACCCGGAGCAGTTCGGCGCCATCGGCAAGCCGGTGGACATCTACCACGGCGGACTGCTTCTCCTCAGCCTCCTGCTGGGCCGCATTCCCCAGTTCACCCCCGCGGAAATCGCCGCCGGCGAGCCGCGCCGGCTGGCCGAGCGCGTTCCCTCCCGCTACGCCCCCGCCATCGTCCGGGCGCTGCGCCGCCACGTGGCCTTCCGCACCCAGACGGCTATCGACTTCTGGCGGGACCTCAACCAGTCACAGTGAGGAATTCGGAGTGAGGAGACAGGAGTTCCTCCTCTCGTAATTCGTAATCGTGATCGTGCTCGTAATCGAGGCGCGAGACTCGTTTTCGATTTTCGGACATTGGACAGCGGTGGCTCGGGGCTAAGGGATCGTATTGGTTGTTCGTGGCGTTGCCGCTGTAAATTCGTCATCGTGGCCGTGCTCGAAATTTGTAATCCTGATCGTGATCCCCGACCGGCGCAACCGCTACGGACGTACGATCACTCAATCACATCACATGAGGGGCAAAAATCCCGGCCCGTCAGGGCCGGGATCGTGGTGCCCTGCACGATCGAGCTGTCCCCCATCGATTCAAACTTCCAATCGGTTCTGCGGATCGGGAGCATGCGTCTGGTCTGGTGGATTGGGTACGCATCTTCGAGAATCATTGGGTCACATTCGGGCGATCTTTCGATGCGCACAGGTTCGCAGGTTCGGAAGAGTTGATCGTCGCTCATTGTTGGATGATTGTGATCGTTGATGGCTGATCCGTCGCTTGTCTTCCGATACACCCATTCACCATAGCCCCTCTTCAATGACAAATGAGAAATGAAACATGATCAAACAGAGATGACTGCCCCTGTGTGCCCTGCTTGTCTGAGTGGTGACGGAGGCTACGGCGTTTCTTGACTTCCCCCCGGTTTTCCGATAGCTTGGCCGCAGGCCGGTCCGCCTGTCAGCCGGCCCACTCCGCCGCGGGAGCCGCCCATGAGCGCCAACCCATCCGCCCTGCCCTCCGGAGCCCGCGTCATCCGCCTGTGCGCCCTGGAGGGCGGCGGAGCGCCGTCGCCGCGGCCGGGCGACCGCGTCATGGCCTTCCACATCCGCCGCTGGGCCCGCGACCGCTACGGCGTGGCCGACCACCTCTACACCCTCACCGGCAACGTGGTGTTTACGGACTTCCACGCCGTCCGGCTGCTGGCGCAGGCGATGAACGCGCACCGCGACCTGACCGGCTTCCCCGAACGGGCGGTGCGCGCCGGCCACCTCAACGCCATGGGGCTCATCGACGAGATCCTGCACCACGTGGCCGCCCAATACCGCGCGCAGTGCAACGCCCGCGCCTTCGCCGACGCGCTGGCCCGCCTCGACACCGCGCTGGGGCGCGAGGCGGTGGACACCGTGCTGCGGCGCTTCACCGAGCTCTTCCCGCCGCCCGCCGTCTATCGCGGCGAAATTGAGGCGGAGGCCTATCTGGCCGGCGCCACCGCGGGCGTCTCCCACCGGGAAACGGCCCTGGAGGAAGTGCTGCTCCTGTGGCTGGCCAACGCCAACCCGGCCTTCACCCCGTTCAACGAACTGTTCAACGATGCGGAGCTGGCACTCGCGACCCCCTACCCGCGGGTCATCGAGGCGCTGGCCGACTACTTCGCCGAACAGCCGGTGTTCGGACCGGACCACCAGTCGCTGGTGGTCATGCTCCGCAGCCCGGCGCTGGCGGTCCCGTACGACCTGCTGGGCCAGCTCGACTGGATCCGCGAACGGTGGGGCTTGCTCTTGCACGACTACCTGCTCCGGCTGCTGAGCGGCCTGGACCTGGTGCGGGAGGAGGCGCGCGCCGGCGGTGGCGGCGCCGGACCGGCCCAGGTGCTGCGGTTCGACGCGGCCGGCGGCTGGGCGGGCGCCGAGCCGGAGCCTGAGCGCTTCACGCCGGACCGCGACTGGATGCCCCGGCTGGTGCTCATCGCCAAGAGCACCTACGTCTGGCTCGACCAGCTGTCGCGCCGGTATCGGCGGCCCATCCGCACGCTGGACGCGATCCCCGACGAGGAGCTGGACCGCCTGGCCCGCTGGGGCTTCACCGGCCTGTGGCTCATCGGCGTGTGGGAACGGAGCCGCGCCTCGCGGCAGATCAAGCAGATGTGCGGCAACCCCGAGGCGCTGGCCTCGGCCTACTCGCTCGCCGGCTACGCCATCGCCGAGGATCTCGGCGGCGAGGCAGCGCTCGACAACCTCCGCCACCGCGCCTGGAGCCGGGGCATCCGCCTGGCGGCCGACATGGTCCCCAATCACATGGGCATCGACGCGCCGTGGGTCCGCGAGCACCCCGACTGGTTCATCCAGCTGGACCACAGCCCCTTCCCCGTCTACTCGTACAACGGGCCGAACCTGTCGGGCGACGACCGCCACGGGATTTTCGTTGAGGACCATTATTTCCAGCGCACCGACGCCGCGGTCACCTTTAAGTGGACGGACTTCCACACCGGCGACACCCGCTACATCTACCACGGCAACGACGGCACCAACATGCCGTGGAACGACACCGCCCAGCTCAACTACCTGCTCCCCGAGGTGCGCGAAGCGGCGATCCAGGCCATTCTGAGCGTGGCACGGCGCTTCCCGGTGATCCGCTTCGACGCGGCCATGACCCTGACCAAGCGCCACTTCCACCGCCTCTGGTATCCGGAGCCGGGCGCCGGCGGCGACATCCCGTCGCGGGCCGGGCGCGGCCTGACCAAGGCCGACTTCGACCGCGCCATGCCCAACGAGTTCTGGCGCGAGGTGGTGGACCGCCTGGCCGCCGAGGCCCCCGACACCCTGCTCCTGGCCGAGGCGTTCTGGCTCATGGAGGGCTACTTCGTGCGCACCCTGGGGATGCACCGGGTGTACAACAGCGCCTTCATGAACTTCCTCAAGAACGAGGACAACGACAAGTTACGGCTCTCGGTGCGCAACGTCCTGGAGTTCAACCCGGAGATCCTCAAGCGGTTTGTCAACTTTCTGAGCAACCCCGACGAGGAGACCGCGGTGGCCCAGTTCGGCAAGGGGGACAAGTACCTGGGCGTCACCCTGCTCATGGTCACCATGCCGGGGCTGCCCATGTTCGGACACGGCCAGATCGAGGGCTTCAGCGAAAAGTACGGCATGGAGTACCCGCGGGCCTACTGGGACGAGCACCCCGACGAGGGCCTGGTCCAGGCACACGAGCGCTTGATCTTCCCCCTGATGCGCCGGCGCCACGTCTTCGCCGAAGTGCGGCACTTCCTCCTTTATGACCTGTACACCACGGTCGGCGCCGTGGACGAAAACGTGATCGCCTTCAGCAACCGCCACGGCGACGAGCGCGCGCTGGTGGTGTTCCACAACAAGTACGCCGCCACCGCCGGCTGGATCCGCGAGTCGGCCGCCTACCTCGACGGCGCCGCCGGCGAGGCGGAGCGCCGGCTGGTCCGCAGGTCCCTCGGCGACGGTCTGGGCCTGGCCGACAGCGACCGCCACTTCGCGATCTTCCGCGACCACGTCACCGGCCTCGAGTACATCCGCTGCAGCCGCGACATCCACCGGCAGGGACTGTTCGTGGATTTGCACGCCTACCAGTATCAGGTCTTCCTCGACTTCCGCGAGGTGGACGACTCGGCGCACGGCCACTACGCCCGCCTGGCCGCCTTCCTCGACGGGCGCGGCGTACCCAGCATCGACGCGGCGCTGCAGGAGCTGTTCCTCCAGCCCATCCAGCAGGCGTTCGAACGGCTGCTCGAGCCGGGGCGCCTGCGCGCCTGCCTGCCGGACGCGCCGGCCGGGGCCTGGGCGGCCGGCGACGCGACGCTCGATGCCTTCGCGGCCGATGCCGCCGCGCTGTTGGCGGAGATCCGCGCCTTCAAACGCGGCGCGGGCGATCCGGCCGCGGCCGCCGCGGCGGTGCGCGCCGATCTGGCCGCGGCGTTCAGCCTGCCCGAGCGCCTCGCCCGTTTCGTCCGGCTGGACGACTCGGCGGTGGCCGGCGGCGCCCGCCACCTGCAGGCGGCCTGCGAAGCGGCGTGGACGACCGGCCTCGACCTGGTGCTCTGGAGCGTGCTCCGCCGCCTCGGCGACGCGCTGGGCGCCCACGATCCCGAGCTCAGCCGCAGCCTGCTCCACGAGCTGCGGTTCGCCCGGCTGGTCCAACGCGCCGGCGAGGCGCTCGGATTGTCCGAGGAGGATGTCCGGCGGCGCCTGGCCCTGGTGCGGATTCTGCTCAGCCACGCCGGCTGGATGGAGCGCGCCGCCACGGCTGCCCCCGGCGCCGGCCTCCCCCTGGCCGAGCTCGTGGCCGACCCGGACCTGCCCGCATTCATCCAGGTGAACCGCTGGCAGGACGTCCTCTGGTTCAACCGAGAATGTTTCGAAGAGCTGGCGGACCACCTGCTGGCGGTCGCCGTGACCGCCGCCACGGCCCGGTCCGGTGAACCGGCCGCCACCGCTGACGCGCTGGGCCGTTACTGGCCTGTCCGGCAGCGGCTCCAGGGGGCCATCGAGAGGTCGGGGTACCAGCTCCAGCACCTGCTGGATCTCACCGCCGGCCCCGGCGCCGACCCGGCGACGAGCTTCGGCGCCGCGACCGAATGAGCCGCCGGCTGGACCATCCGGCGACCGGTCGCCCATTTTCCTTTCGAGGAACACCATCATGGAATGCCAAAAAGCCCGCAACCTGCCGCGCTGCAACTGCACCTACGACCCGTGCTCCCGCAAGGGGCTGTGCTGCGACTGCCTGGCGTACCACCTGCGGAACCGCGAGCTGCCCGGCTGCTGCTTCCCGCCGGCGGCCGAAAAAACCTACGACCGCTCTTTCGAGCATTTCGCCCGCTTGGTGGACACCCGCAAGGTTTGAAACCAGGACGGTTGGTTCGACGCGTTACTGGTTAATACTTGATCGTTGATGGTTGATGGTTGGTTGCTGACGGCTGTGCCGTTCACCGTTCACCATTCACTGTACACTGTTTACTGTTTCACCGACTCCTTCCCGCATCCGTTCTGTGCGATAATCACCCGGAGTGCTCCCCGTCCCCCAGGAGTCCCGCATGAGCGACACCGACGCCCCGACACCCGACGCCGCTGCCAAGCGTGCCGCGACGATGGTGCCCGCCGACGCGCTGGCGGAACGCGTCCGCCAGGCCCGGACCAAATTCCTGGCCATGGCCGCCACCTACGGCCTGGGCGTGTTCAACGACAACTTCTTCAAGCAGGCGGCCATGCTGCTGGCGGTGGGCGCCGGTCAGACCCACCTGCAGGGCTATTCGCTGGTGATCTACACCCTGCCCTTCATCGTGTTCGCCGCGCCCGCCGGGTGGTTCGCCGACCGCTTCGCCAAGCGGCGGGTGGTCATCGGATCAAAGGCGCTGGAACTGGCGGCCATGCTGGCCGGCGCCGCCGGCATCGTCACGGGCGACTGGTGGCTCATCTTCACCATGCTGGCGCTCATGGGGCTGCAGTCCACCCTGTTCAGTCCGGCGCTCAACGGCTCCATTCCCGAGCTCTACCCGGCGGAGTACGTCACCCGGGCCAACGCCATCCTCCGGTTCGCGGTCACGGCGGCCATCCTGGCCGGCGTGGCCACGGCGGGGATGGCCTTGAACCTGGCCGGCGCCGGCCCGGGCGGTTTCGCCCTGGGGCGGCTCACCGTCGCCGTCGTCGTGGTGGGCGTGGCGCTCGTCGGACTCCTGATCAGCTTCGGCGTGCCGTCGCGGCCCGCCGCCGATCCGCGGGTCGCATTCCCCTGGACCGGCCCGCTCATCAGCCTCCGCAACCTGCGCGACGCGGCGCGGGACCCGCTGCTGGGGACGACCATCGGCGCCAGCATCTTCATCTGGTTCCTCGGCTCACTGCAGATCCTGCTCATCAATCCCATGGGCTTGCAGCAGTTTGGACTCGGCACCGCCGTCACCAGCTACCTCATCGCCGCGCAGCTCATCGGCATCGGCGTGGGCGGCTTCATCGCCGCCCGGGTGGCGAAGGGCCCCCGCTGGCACCGCGTCATCGGCCCGGCCGGCGTGATTGTGGCGGCGTTCATGTTCGCCGTCGCCGCCGTCCCGGCCCTGCCGGCGGGCGCGCAGGTCACGGCGCTGTTCGCGCTGGCGGGCGGCGTGGGCATCGCCGGCGGCGTGTTCCTCATCCCGGTGGAGAGTTTCATCCAGGTGCGCCCGCCGGCGGCGCGCAAGGGGGCGGTGTGGGCCGCCACCAACTGCGGTGTGTTCAGCGGGATCCTGCTGTCGGGCCTGGTGTCCAACGCACTGCTCGCCGTGGCCCTGCCCACGGCCGGCTTCGGCCTGGCCGGGGCGCTGACGCTGCTCGCCACCGCCGTGCTCGCGGCCGCCTACCGCCGCGCGGAGGGACGGCCCACGCTCCTCACCCGGGCGCTCACCCAGGTCGGCCGCGGCCTGCTGCGGCTGCGCTACCGGATCCGCGTCGAGGGGCTCGCGGCGGTGGCTGCGCGGGGCGGCGGACCCATCTTGTTCCTGCCCAACCACCCGGCGCTCATCGACCCGGTGATCGTCATGCTGGAGTTGTTCCCCCGCTTCGCGCCGCGGTCGCTGGCCGACCGCGATCAGGTGGACCGCTTCCTCGTGCGCCGGCTGGCGGACCGCTTCGGCGTCCGGCCCATGGCCGACCCCGGCCGCTACGGCGCCGCCGCCCGCGACGATGTGGCCGCCGCCCTGGCCGCCTGCGCCGCCGACCTGCGCGCGGGGCGGCACCTCATCCTCTTCCCCGCCGGCAGGATCTACCGCAGCCGTCTCGAGGACCTGGGCGGCACCAGCGCCCTGGAGACCCTGCTCGGCCAGGCGCCCGACGTCCGGATCGTGCTGGTGCGCACCCGCGGCCTGTGGGGCAGCCGTTTCAGTCGCGCGCCGGGCCGCCACCCCGACATGGCCGCCGGCATGCTCCACGGACTGAAAGTGCTGCTGGCCAACCTGGTGCTGTTCGCGCCGCGGCGCCCCGTCACCATCGAACTCCACGAACCGGACGACGTGCCCCGTGCCGCCGACCGGACGGTCCTGAACCGGTATCTCGAAGCCTTCTACAACGCCGACGCTCCGCCCAACACCTACGTGCCGTACTACCGGTGGGAGCGGGGCGGCATCCGGGCCCTGCCCGATCCGACCCCGCCGCGACTCGCCGGCACGGTGACGGACGCCCCCGCCGCCACCCGCGACATCGTCCTGCAGCACCTGCAGGCGATGAGCGGCGTCGCCGCCGTGGAGCCCGGCCACCTGCTGGCGCGCGACCTCGGCCTGGACAGTCTGGCCCAGGTGGACCTGGCGGTCTGGCTGGAGCGGGAGTTCGGCTGCGCCGTGGAGCAGGCCGACGCCCTGCGCACCGCCGGCGATGTCATCCTGGCCGCCTGCGGCCAGGTGGTCGCCGCCGGCCCGGCGGAGCTGGCGCCCATCGCCGCCGGCTGGTTCGCCGGCGCCGCC
>JAAYUB010000127.1 GCA_012517875.1 Acidobacteriota bacterium
AAGGAGCATCCGGGAGCCCCGGTGGCGGGATCTCCCGGTGGAAAGAGTCGCGTCCTGTCCGTTTGCCGGACGATGCGGCGGGTTAATCCACCAGCACCTGCAGTCGGTAGAACATGTCCCGGCCCCAGCCGACGCTGTTGCTGTTGCCGCTGATGAAATAGGTTCCGGAGGTCGGCGCCGTGTATGCCAGGAAGGGATGTGCGCCGCTCACCGGCGTTCCGGCCGGGTTGTAGATGACGATGAGCCCGTCGAGTGGAGAACCGATCATCTCGGTCAGCAGGATCGCGTAAACAGTCTGGCCGGCGACGAGATCGATGGCGTAGAAGTCCTCGTCGGCTGTGTCGGAGGGTTCGTTTGAGGTGCCGTAAATCTCTACGGGGGCGGTGATGTGCTGGGGAGCGGTGCGGTCGTTATTCTCGATGTCGTAGATGATGTTGGATTTGAAGACGGACTCGGGCTGGACCGCCACGGTGCTGTACAGGTCGCAGTTGGCGTTAAAGACGTGCTTGAGCGCCAGCACCGTGATGTTCACGTTGCTGCTGAGACGGACGGTGCCATGGAACCGGGTGCCCCACGCCACGTCATTGAACAGTTCCGACAGGAAGCGCGAGTAGTGCCCGCCTGCCGGCACCTCGATGGATTTGGTGCTCACGGCGGCGCCGCCGGCGGCCGGAATCAGTGTGGCCTCAATCTCGGCGTCGGCGTCACCGGGGTTGACGATGGCGAAACCCATGTCCACTTTGGTGTCGCTGGTGATATCTTCCACCGGCGACACGTTGGCGGCGAAGGCAAACTGAGTGGCCACCGGTGACGGCAGCACGCCGGCCGACCATTTCACGACGGGTGGGTCGGGATAGAAATCATAGAATGAAAAACTGGCTGACACGTTGACGGGCTGGGAGGTCTCGGCCTTGGCCCAGCCCACTTTCAACGGATCGATGACTCCGGTGAAGAAGAATTTGGTGCTGTAAGGTTGCAAAGTGAAGGTGAAGGTGCTGTTGTCACCGCCGCCGCCGTCGAAGCTGCGCAGGTCGACGACCCAGGGGGCGCCGGTCTCATTGAAAAATTTCAATGTGACCTGGGTGGCGGTGGCTTGAACATTGTTGAACCAGAATTCGCTGCCGAAAATAAAGCCGCCGTCCACGACGTGGGGGAAGTAATACACGGAATTCTGGGCGCCGGCGGCGGCGCCCAGCGCGATCGCCAGACTGCAGACCAACACCACATACAGCGGAACATGCTTGTCCATGCCGTCCTCCTAATTCTGAACTGCTGAGTGAGACGGCCAGAGTTAATGATTTATGTGATACTATTCACCACGCGTCCGGGCACGCTGTCTCTTCTCGCCGAAGGCGGTGTATGGGGCTGGACGACCGGGATGTCCGGCGGCCGGGCATCCCGGAATGGGTGGCACAATCAGTCGGACGCCGGGCGCGGCCGGCGGCTCAGCGGACTTCGACGAACATCCGGTAGAACGATTGGCGGCCGTATGTGGCGTCGGCGCTGGCGCACTCGATGCGGTGCGTGCCCGAGAGCGTAGCCGTGTAAATGAAGCGGGGGTCCAGCAGGCCGGTGGTGTCGGTCATGAGCGCGACAAAATCCGTCGGGTCGTACAGCAACATTCCGGTGTCGAGCGGCGAGCCCAGTGCGTTGGCCAGGAAGGTCACGTAGAGGGTCTCGCCGGCCGACAGATAGAGGGAGAAGAAGTCGAGGTCGGGCCCGTCCACGGCGGAATTCAGGGTGCCGATGATTTCCACCGGCGGGAAGATGGGCTGCGCCTCCGCCAGGGAGTTGTTGTACTCCAGATCGTAGAAGGTGTTGTACCGGAAGGTGGATTCGGGCTGCACGGCCACGGTGCTGTACACGTCGCTGTGGTCGTTCCAGATGTGCTTGAGCGCCAGCACCGAAATGTTCACGTTGCTGCTGAGGCGGACGATGCCGTGGAACCGGGTGCCCCACGCCACGTCGTTGAACAGCTCCGACAGGAACCGTGAATAGTGGCCGCCCACCGGCACCGTGATGGTCTTGGTGCTCACCGGCGCGCCGCCGGCGGTCGGGATCAGCGCGGCGGTGATGGTGGCGTCGGCGTCCTCGATGTCCGTAATGCTCGGGTTGACGATGGCGAAGCCCATGTCGACCTTCGTGCTATCGATCACATCCTCCACCGGCGCCACGTTGGCGGCGAAAGCGAACTGAGTGGCCACCGGCGACGGCAGCACGCCGGCCGACCAGATGACCTCAGCCGGGTCGGGACCGAAGTCGTAGAACGAGAAGCTGGCGGACGTGTTGATGGGCTGCGACGCCACTGCCTTGGCCCAGCCCACTTTCAGCGGATCGACGCACCCGGTGAAGAAATACCGGGAGCTGTACGGTTGCAACGTGAAGGTGAAGGTGCTGTTGAAGCCGCTGCTCCCGTCGAAGCTGCGCAGATCGACGGTCCAGGGGGCGCCGGTCTCGTCGTAAAACTTCAGGGTGATGGTGGTGGGCGTGGCCTGGACATTGTTGAACAAGAACTCGCTGCCGAAGAGGTACCCGCCGTCGACGACGTGGGGGAAATAGTAGACGGAATTCTGGGCGCCCGCGGTGACGCTCAAGGCGGCGGCCAGGCCGCCGATCAGAACAAGACGCATCAGGATGTCGGTGTTCATGACCTACTCCTTCCAGGCGGAAAATTTAACCAATGGGTTGCATGATACTTATATTATTATACTACTAGTGTGTCACTCGCCGGCGCATGAGCATTTCCACAACTCCCGTCGGACGGCAATCGATCAGCGCCGGCCAAATCAGCCGGGACGCCAATCACCACGTGAAGGTGAACTCCAACGGTTCCGGTGAGGGCAGCACGCCGGCGGGCGGCGCCAGACGGATGTACAGGGGGATGCTACCGTCCGGGGCGGCTGCGGCGGCCTTCACCGACAGCTCCGCCGGGGCGCCCCCGCCGGCGGCGGCGAACAGCAGGGCCAGCGCGTCGGCCACTTCGTCCGCGACCGCCCCGGGCTGCAGCGTGCCGGCGGCTTCGTGGAGCTGGATCAGGAACGCCACCAAGCGGTTCAGGTAGAGCACAGGCTCCAGCCGCTGGCCGCTCACGGTGACGGCGTGTGGCAGGAACGCCTCGACCCGGCCCGGTTCCACCGCCAGCGGCGCGATGCCCGCCGCCTTGAATTGCTGCAGCCGCTCGCGGGGGAACACGGCGGCGGTGGGGGTGGGGCGGTCGCCGGTGTCGATGCCGGGCAGCCCGCGCAGGGCGACCTGGCGCCATTCGGCCAGGTGCGTGGGCCAGCCGAAGCGGGCCACGCTCTGGGCGGCCAGGGCACCGGCGGCCCACGCGGGGCTCAGCCAGAGCGGTTCCGTCTCGTCGCATGCGGCGATCCCGTGGCCCAGCTCGGACCGGTGGGGCTCCCGGCCGGCGAACGGGTTGCAGGTGGCCGTCAGCCAGGCGCCGCCGGGTTGCTCCGCCAGGTGCCGCCACTTGGCGAACGCCGCGTCCTCCAGGTAGTTGGGCAGGTGGGGGAGTCGGGTGATCTCGGGCCAGGCGGACAGGTGGAAAAAGGCCGGAGCTAGTTCCACGACCAGCGGCGCCTGCAGGGCGTCGGCGCAGCCGGCCGCCCGCTCCAGCAGTTCCAGGCTGCGGGGCGAGCTGTCGAAGGGTAACGCCACCAGGATCAGGTTGGGCGGCGCCGCGGCCAGTTCACGGACCAGCAGGTCCAGCGCCTCGGCCAGCGTATCCGCGGCGGCCGGCACGATCCGGAAGCGGAGGCCGTCGCCCAGCGGGAACGGCCCCTGGCGGGTGAGCGTGGCCAGCCCGCGCCAGGCCGCCTCGGCCGTCCGGAAACCGGCGTCGGCGAACACGGCGGAGAGAATGCGGCCGAGCAGCACGTCCAGTTGGTCCGGCCAGGTGGAGGCGCGGTGGTCTGTCGGCGACGGCGCGGCGGGCGCCGCCGCCTCGCCGGGAAGGGCGATCATGGAGAAGATGTCGTCAATGGCCTCGTTTCGGGCGCGGGCGACCGCCGCCTCGCCGCTGGGCGGCGGAGGGGGGATGGGCAGCCCGGGCCAGCGGGAGGTGGCCTCGGCGTATACCTCCTGGGGATCGGCGCGCCTGGCCAGCGCCTTTCGGATGTGCTGGGCGGCCTCCCGGTAGGCGGTCAGCCCCGGCACGTTCCGGGCGATCTGTTCGGGCCGGAAGTCACGCAGTTGGCGGACAGGCACCTCGATGCGGGCAGCGGGGAACAGCTCCCTGGGCACGGGCACGGCGAGAACGGCGCCGAGGTCGGTCAGGGCGGTGTCGAGCTCGTCCGTGGCGTAGGACCGGCTCAACCTCGGCGCGGCGGACGGCGCGAAGGGAGCGACGGCGACTACCTGGTAGGGCACGGGAGGGATCCGTTGCATGGCGATGTCCTTTCCGTCGATTTGCCCCTATTCTACAACAATCGGGTGCCCATTATCTTGATCGAGCTCGTAATCGTACTCGTGATCGTACCCATGATCGTAATCGAACCGTTTTAAGGTTTGAAAGTTCGAAAGTTCCAAGTTCGCAGGTCCTAAACGGTTGATCGTTGATAGTTGCTCTGTCTCCCGATTCACCGATTCACCGACTTACCGATTCACCGATCTCGCATGGCACCATCAATCGGTCGGCAAAATGGAGATACCGCGAGCGGGAGGGAGCGGCGGAAAGGGGCCGTCGCGGTATCTCACGGCGGGCGCTGCACCACTCCGTCGGCGTCCACGGCGGGGAGCGGTGCAGGGGGGCATCCGCCGCGGACGATGGAATGGTGTCGCGAGCTCCGGGAGCCTTGCGGAGAGGGCTTTCGCGCCGCTCCCTCCCGGTCGCGGTACCTCCTGCCTGCCCGCCGGCCAATCGTGCCCGTCATCGTGATCATCATCGAGGCTCGTTCCCGATCTTCGGACATCGGACATCGGATGTTGTTCCAGCACGATCCAGTTCGACTCCAAATAGCCAATAAAAGCCACTGAACCCGGCGGGGTGAACCCTGTGGGTGTCGGGCTCTGCCGTCCGACTGGCCGGGGAGACCTTCGGCCGGAGCCGGGGGGGGCGTTGTGCGACCGCCATGAAAATATATTGTTGTCTCTATTATATTGTAAATAAAGAAAATATGGATTCATCCGGTCCGTGCAGGACACCAACCGCCGAACACTTCGACGCGGATCCGTTTGTATAGGTAAGACCACTTTGGGGATGTTGCCATGGAGGATGAAACCAAGATCCGGATCGCGGCGCTGGCGCAGATGCTCTGGAAGGAATTCCGCACGGTCGTTGAGCTGCCGGACGCCGTGCCGGAAGCGGTGCGGCTGCAACTGATGGAAGAAGCGTATGCGGAAGTCCAGCTCGACGTGAACGAACCGTTCGATGACGATTGTCCCATCTGCCGGATGCTCGCCGCTGAAGGGAACTGGACGCGGCACTTCGATTTCTGCTCCGGGTGGTGCCCCGGCTGCCGGATCCTCGACTGGTGCGAGCCGGCCGGCAGGCGGCACTCGGCCGAGGAGATCGCCTGGATGAAGGAGCATGGGAGCTATCCGCCGGACTGGAGTCCGGCGGACGAGCTGACCCGTTATCACCTGGTGCAGGACCGGGCGCCGGCTGACGGCGCGGCCGGGAATTGAGGCGGGGCGAGCGGGCCGGCGTCAGTCGCAGAGGGCCACGAGCTCGATTTCCACGGCGCCGTCCAGGGGCAGCCGGGCCACCTGCACGGTGCTGCGGGCGGGCTTGCCGGCGCCCAGGTATTCGCCGTAGACGGCGTTGAACGCTTTGAAGTCGTTCATGTCGCGCAGGAAGCACGTGGCCTTAACCACCCGGTCCAGGGAGCTGCCGGCGGCGACCAGCACCGCCTTCAGGTTGGCGAAGACCTGGTGGGTCTGGACCGAGATGTCGCCGGTGAGAAGTTGACCGGTTTTCGGATCGATGGCCAGCTGGCCGGATGTGAAGACGAATCCGCCGGCTTTGATGGCCTGGGAGTACGGGCCGATGGCCGCCGGGGCGTCCGAGGTGTGCACGGTGGATCGGGTCATGGGGTGCTCCTAGGTTTTGGATTGCACGGGCCCACCGGAGTCGGGCCGCGGTTCCGCCGGGTGTCCGTTGCCGGACGGCGCCGGTGGCGGTTCCTCGCGTTTTGCTTTTTTGCCGTCGGCCGGGAGGGGCGGCGCCGTGGCCTGGCCGTTTACCGCCGGGGGCGCGTCCTCGCGCTTGCCCTTCTTGCCGTTGACCGGTTTGGGGGCCGGCGCGATGGTGGCCGCGGCCACCGGCGGAACGGCCTCGCCGTTCCGGACGGCGTCCGGGATGACCAGCTTGTCGGTGTCGGCGCCGATGAGCTCGCCGGCGGCTTCGGCGGCGGGTTGCGCCGGCTGGCCGAACTGCGCGTGAATGCCCGTCTGAGCCGGGTAGTCGATGCGCTTGTGGGTGGCCGTGGCCAGCGCCTTGGTCAGGACGGCGGTGATCCGCCGGAGCTCCGACAGGGTGAGCGGCGACTCGTCGAGCTGGGATTGGGTGAGCTTGTGGTTGATGATCTTCTCGATGGCCTTGCGGACGGTCTCCTCGGAATGGTCGGTGAGTACCCGCGACGCCGCTTCCACCGAGTCGACGACCATCAGGATCGTGGCCTCGCGGGAACGCGGCCGCGGCCCCGGGTAGGCGAAGTAGCTGCCGGAGATGCCGGCCGTCTCCGGGTTGTTCTTGGCCTTTTCGTAAAAATAATCCATCACCGTGGTACCGTGGTGCTGAGGGATGAAGTCGAGGATCTTGCGGGGCAGCTTGAACTTGCGGCCGAGCTCCACGCCCAGGATGATGTGCGATTTCAGGATCTTGGAGCTGGCGTACGGCGAGATCTTGTCGTGGGGATTGTCGCCCTGCGGGTTGATGTTCTCCACGAAATAGGTGGGGCGGAGCATCTTGCCGATGTCGTGGTAGTAGGCACCCACCCGGAGCAGCAGGGCGTTGGCGCCGATTTCGTTCGCCGCGATCTCGGCCAGGTTGGCCACGGCCAGCGAATGGTGATAGGACCCCGGCGCCTTCAGGTACAGCTCGCGGAGCAGAGCGGAATCCAGGTCGGTCAGCTCCATCAGCCGGAACGGAGAGACGTGGCCGAACACCTTCTCGAACACGGGGATCAAGAGCAGAGTCAGAATGCTGGAGAGTGGGCCGTTGAGAAACGCGCCGACGGCGTCCTGCTGAACGATGGCCGAGAGCAGGCGCTCCCCGGTCATGGGCACGATGGCGAGGTAGATGACCAGATTGGTGATCCCGACGGCCAGGCCGGTGGAGAAGACCTGGGAGCGCTTCTTCACGTTCTGCAGCCAGAACAGGGTGACGATGCCGCCGCTGAAGAGCACCAGCATGAGCTGGGAATCGAAATCGGACAAGATGGCCACAAAGATGGTGGTGAAGATCACCAGCGATGGTACGATCTTGTTATAAATGAGGATGTTGACCAGCATCGCCAGCATGGCCACCGGCACGTAATACACGGAGATGATGCCGGTGAGACTGGCGAACTTGGCCACCAGCAGCACGAGGAGAATGACCAGGAAGACGAACACCAGGTTTTTGTTTTCGTCCTCCCGGCTCTCCGAGGAGAATTGTCCGAACCAGAAGACCAGGATCAGGATCAGGAGCTGGTACACCACGTAATAGCCGGCCAGAGCGTAGAGGGCCGGCAGCCGGCGGCTGGCCCGGTACGCCTTGACCAGCTCCAGGTCGTCGATGGTGACGATTTTATTCCGGGCCAGCAGGGGTGAGTCTTGGGGCGAGTAGTGGATTTTCTTGAAGGAGAACGGGTAGGAGATCTTCAGGTTGATGGGGTACGCCTTGCCCGGCATCGGCTCGGGGAAGTAGTCCACCCAGAATTCAAACGTGGTGAGCAGCACCAGCAGCAGGGCGAAGAAAACGCTGATGATCCACTTGAAGCCGGAGATGCGGTAGAAGCGGTATTGGTGGCTCCGGATCTCCTTGATCTCGGACTCGGTGTCCATCTCCTCTTCGGGCACGTCGAAGGAGGTCAGGATCGAGGTGACCCGCTTGCGTTCCCGGGTGGACTGGCGGGCGAGCAGAAAAACGGTGGTCGCCACGGCGACGAAGGCGATGAGGGAGAGGCCGAAGATCAGCAGTTGCGAGTCCATGAGGCGCCTGAAACCGTGTATTACCGGCGCACAAAACGGCCCAATTATAGCACAACCGGCGTGTCAAGGGGGATTTGGCGGACGCTGCCGCCGGTCGTCCGCCCGTAGCTGCCGGCGCTGCGGCGACAGCGCCTTTGGCAACCGCCGGGCATTTCGGATACAATAGGACACGCAGATATTCCAAAAACGTGCGTGGACGACGAAACACCCCGGCGGAGCCTTCCGGCCCGCCGGCTCCAGGAGGCGGCGGATGAAAGTCATCAAGAACATCCTGTATCCCATGCAGTTCAAGGACTACTCGCTGGACATGCTGGAGTACGTCATCCTGACGGCGCGGTCGCTCCGGGCGCGGCTGCACCTGCTCCACGTGATCACGGGGACCGAGACGTCCGGCTTCGACGAGCTCAACGATTTCTTCTACGCGGTCGTCAGCGACTCGGACGCCCGGCTGGGCCGCCAGCGCCCGGATCCGCTGGACCTGGTCAAGGTGCATGTGAAGGCCGACGCGATCTGGAGCGGCATCGTCACGTACGCCCAAGAGCAGGCGGTGGACCTCATCCTGATGGCCGCCCACGCGGCGCCCGGCGAGCGGGCCGCCGATCTCGGCGACAACATTCCCAAGGTGCTGGAGCTCAGCCACTGCCCGGTGCTGGTGATGTGGGACGCCCGCGTCCAGAAAAAGCATCAGAGCCGGGAGGAACTCACCCTGACCGAAATCCGGAAGGAGATCGCCGCGAAAAGGAAATGACGCGCCCATGCCGGCGCCCGGTTATCCAAACCCGCCGGCCGAAACAGAATTGTCCCGCCTGCGGTTTTAAGATAGAATGGCCGCACGTCACGGCGGATGGACGAACGCATGATCGAGAAAATCAACTTCCCGGCCGACCTGAAGAAGCTCTCCTTCGAGGAGATGGATGTTCTGGCCGAGGAGATCCGCAATCTGCTCATCCAGGTGGTGTCCAAGAACGGCGGCCATCTCGCCTCGAACCTCGGCGTGGTGGAGCTGACTCTGGCGCTGCACTACGTATTCAACGCGCCCCGCGACAAGATCGTCTGGGACGTCGCTCACCAGTGCTACACCCACAAGATCCTCACCGGGCGCCGCGACCGCTTCCCGACGCTGCGTCAGTACGAGGGGATCAGCGGCTTCTGCAAGCGTGAGGAGAGCGAGTACGACGCGTTCAACGCCGGACACTCCTCGACCTCCATCAGCGCCGCGCTGGGGCTGGCCACGGGGCGGGACATGGCCGGCCGGAACAACCACGTCATCGCCGTGATCGGCGACGGCGCGCTCACCGGCGGCATGGCCATGGAGGCGATCAACCAGGCGGGCCACCTGGCGCGCAATCTGATCATCATCCTGAACGACAACGAGATGTCCATCTCCCCCAACGTGGGAGCCTGGTCGGGCTACCTCAAGCGCATCATCGACGGCCAGGCCTACACCCTGTTCGTCCGTGACGTCCAGGCCGTCCTCAAGGGCATCCCGGGCATCGGCGACCAGGTGCTCAAGGCGACACGCAGCCTGGCCGATGCGGTCAAGACGTTCTTCGTGCCGGGCAAACTGCTCGAGGAGCTGGGCCTGCAGTACGTGGGGCCCATCAACGGCCACAGCATCCCCATCCTCGTGGCGGCGCTGGAGGAGGTGCGGAAGAAGTCCGGCCCGGTGCTGGTGCATGTGGTCACCCGCAAGGGGAAGGGCTACGCGCCGGCGGAAAAGGAGCCGGACAAGTGGCACGGCGCCGCCCCGTTCGTCATCGAGACCGGCCTGGGCGTCTCGCCGTCCGGCACCCCGTCGTACACCTCGATCTTCGCCCAGACACTCACGGAGCTGGCCCGGACGGACCCGAAGATCCTGGCCATCAGCGCGGCGATGCTGTCGGGCACGGGCCTGGACGCCTTCAAGGAGGCATTTCCGGACCGCTGCTTCGACGTCGGCATCGCCGAGCAGCATGCCGTCACCTTCGCCGCCGGAATGGCCGCCGAGGGGTTCCGGCCGGTGGTGGCCATCTACTCCACGTTCCTGCAGCGCGCCTTCGATCAGGTGTTCCACGACGTCTGCCTCATGAACCTGCCGGTGGTGTTCGTCCTGGACCGGGCGGGGATCGTGGGCGACGACGGCCCCACCCACCACGGCCTCTACGACCTGGCCTACATGCGGATCCTGCCCAACATGACCGTCATGGCGCCCAAGGACGAGGGCGAGCTGCGCCACATGCTCAAGACGGCGTTGGCGCACAACGGCCCGGTGGTGATCCGCTTCCCCCGCGGCAGCGCGTTGGGCGTGCCGCTGGATGAACCCCACCTCCTGCCCATCGGCAAGGGCGAGGTGCTCCGGCCCGACGGCCCGGTGGCTCTGGCGGCCGTCGGCAACATGGTGCACCCCGCGCTTCAGGCGGCCGAGCTGCTGGAGCGCAAGGGGATCGGCTGCGGCGTGATCAACGCCCGCTTCGTCAAGCCGCTGGACGTGGAGCTGTTCAAGCACGCCCTGGCCAGCCGGGTGGTGGTCACCCTGGAGGAGGGCGTGCTCCAGGGCGGATTCGGCAGCGCGATCCTGGAGCTGCTCCGCGAGGAGAACGTGCCGCACCGCGACGTGCTTCGCATCGGCCTGCCCGACCGCCTCATCACCCACGGCACCCAGAAAATCCTGCGCGCCCGCTACAAGCTGGACTCCGAGGGGATTGCCGAGACTGTCGAGGAATTTCTGGAGCAGCGCGGATGGCTAAAGAACGAATCGACCGGCTCCTTGTTGCCCGGGGTCTGGTCGAGACCCGCCAAAAAGCCCAAGCCCTGATCATGGCCGGCGCCGTGCTGGCGGACAACCAGAAGGTAGCCAAGCCGGGCGCGGCGGTGGCCGCCGACGCCGAGATCCGCCTGCTGGACGACGGCTGCCCCTTCGTCAGCCGCGGCGGGATCAAGCTGGCCCACGCCCTGGATGCG
This sequence comes from Acidobacteriota bacterium, assembly GCA_012517875.1. Lineage (NCBI taxonomy): Bacteria > Pseudomonadati > Acidobacteriota > Acidobacteriota bacterium. The sequence continues at coordinate 11,077 of JAAYUB010000127.1, forward strand.
TTCGGGGTGGCGCCTGAGGGCCGGACTTGTCTGGATCTCGGCTGCTCCACCGGCGGCTTCACCGATTGCCTCCTCCAGCGCGGGGCGGCGCGGGTCCACGGCGTGGATGTGGGCCGCGGCCTCCTCCACGCCCGGCTGCGCGCCGATCCGCGGGTGACGCTCTCGGAGCGGTGCAACGCCCGGAACATCCGGCCGGAGAACTTTCCCGGCGCTGCCTTCGACCTGGTGGTCATCGATCTGTCGTTCATCTCGCTGCGGCTCGTGCTCCCGGCGGTGGCCGGACTGCTCCGCGCCGGCGGCGGCGCCGCGGACGTGGTGGTGCTGGTGAAGCCCCAGTTCGAAGCCGGCCGCGGCGAGGTGGGCAAGGGCGGAATCGTCCGCGACGCTGCGGTCCGGCGCCGGGCGGTGGACGAGGTGGCCCGGGCCGCGGCGGCCGCCGGGTTCACCGTGGCCGGCGAGACCGAGTCGCCCATCACGGGCGCCGACGGCAACGTGGAGTACTTCATCCACCTCCGCCTCGGCGCCGCGGCGACCGCGGGCGGCGCCGGCGACGCGCCGCAGCCGGGCGGGGGGACGTCATGACGCCAACCTCCTTCCAGCGGATCGGCATTTACCTCAAGCCCGGGCACGAAGACGCGGCGGAGGCGGTGTCCCAGCTCCTCGGGTTTCTCGAGTCGCGCGGCCACACCCTGGCGCTCGACGAGGAGGCGGTTCGCCAGACCGGCCGGGACGACCTGCGGGTGACCGGCGGCGAGCTTCCCGACCGGGTGGACCTGGCCGTGGTTCTGGGCGGCGACGGCACCATGCTGGCGGCGGTCCGGCAGATCGGCCCGCGGCCGGTGCCGGTGGTGGGCGTCAACTTCGGCTCCCTGGGTTTCCTCACCGAGATCTCGCGGGAGCGGATGCTGCCCGCGCTCGGCGGGATCCTCGACGGCCGCTGCCGGATCGAAGAGCGGATGAAGCTTCGGGTGGAGGTGCGACGCGAGGGGCGGGTGCAGGAGCACTTTCAGGCGCTCAACGACGCCGTGATCAACTACGGCGCGCTGGCCCGCATCATTGAGGTTGAAGTCTCCGTCGACGAACGGTTTCTGACCCTGTACCGCTCGGACGGCCTTGTGGTGAGCACCCCCACCGGCTCCACCGCCTACGCGCTGTCGGCGGGCGGCCCCATCCTGGTGCCCACCAGCCGCAACCTGCTGCTGGCGCCCATCTGTCCCCACACCCTCACCCACCGGCCGCTGGTGCTCGAAAACACCAGCACCATCAGCATCCGCCTGAGGAGCCACGGCCACGTCATGCTCACGGTGGACGGGCAGACCGGGGTGTCGCTGGCTGAACAAGATGAGGTGCGGGTGAGCCAGGCGGACCACCCGGCCCGGCTGGTCTTTCCCGAGGCCCCGGGCTTTTTTGCCGTGCTGCGGCAGAAGCTGAAGTGGGGCGAGCGGTAGTGAGAACAGGCCGTCCAGACTCGGTAAATGAAAAAAGTGTGACACAGATCACACTTTCAGTGTAGATATAGGATTAAAAAATTCGTGTAATATCATAACCCCTCCTTTTTTAACGGGCAGCCTCGGGCTGCCTTTTTTTTCCCATGTGACCAGCTTGAAACCGGTTGAAGGGTGATGGACAGTCTGTCGACAGGCGGAATACAGGCGTGACGCCGGACGCCGCGCCCGCCGTTTGCCTTGGGCCGGGGGAATCCGGAAAGCACCGCGCGGGTGCACGGCTCGAGACCGGACCTGGCCGTGCTCGTTCTACTGGGGTCGCCGGCGTTCGCCGGCAAACGAACGTTCAGCCGTCAACCATCAACAATCAACTGATCACGTACTTGCGAACCTGGAACTTGCGAACCTGGAACTTGCGAACCTGGAACTTGCGAACCTGGAACTTGCGAACCCGGAACTTGCGAACCCGGAACTTGCGAACCCGGAACTTGCGAACCCGAAAAGATTCCAACCGTCAAACCTTCAGAGATTACGATTACGAATTTGAGCCGAAATCCGAAGTCCGATGTCCGAACTTCGCCGTCCGCCACCCGGTTTTTGGTACAATGGAAATCCGGCGGGCGGGGCGGGGCGGCGACGACACCGCCCCCGTCGGTGAAATTTCCCCGGAGGAACAGCATGAAGAAAATCGTCTTCCTGCGCCATGGCGAGAGCACGTGGAATAAAGAGAACCGGTTCACCGGCTGGACCGATGTGGACCTGTCCGACAAGGGCGTGGCCGAGGCCACTTTGGCCGGCGAGACGCTGCTCAAAGAGGGCTACGGTTTCGACGTCGCCTACACGTCGGTGCTCAAACGGGCCATCCGCACCCTGTGGATCACCCTGGACAAGATGGATCTGATGTGGATCCCGGTGGTCCGCTCCTGGCGCCTCAACGAGCGCCACTACGGCGCCCTGCAGGGACTCAACAAGGCGGAGACGGCCGAAAAATTCGGCGAGGCGCAGGTCAAGCTCTGGCGCCGCTCCTACGACGTCCAGCCGCCGGCGCTGGAGCCGTCCGATCCGCGCTTCCCCGGCCACGATCCCCGCTACCGCGGCCTCGGCGACGCCGACCTGCCCCGGACCGAATGCCTCAAGGACACGGTGGCCCGAGTCATGCCGTATTGGGAAGGGGTGATCGCTCCGGCGGTGGCCGCCGGGCAGCGTGTCCTGGTGGTGGCGCACGGCAACAGCCTCCGGGCGCTGGTGAAGTACCTGGACGACGTCTCCGACGAGGAGATCGTCGGCCTGAACATCCCCACGGGCGTCCCGCTGGTGTACGAGCTCGACGACCGGATCCGCCCCATCCGCCACTACTACCTGGGCGACCCCGCGGCCATCCAGGCGGCCATCGACGCGGTGGCCGGCCAGGCCAAGGCCAAGAAATGACCGGTCCTCAAGCCGAGCGACGATCGACCATGCGGCGCCGCGAAGATCTCGTGGTAGCAGCGGGACTGCTCCTCCTGGCACTGGGAACGGCTGCCGTCGCCGCTGCGCAAGAGGCAGCGACGGCACCCGGGGCGGACGACGCCGCGATCCTGGAGCGCGTGGGACGGTATGTCCTCGCCTACCATGAGCAACTGGCCCAGGTGGTGGCCGACGAACGTTACCTGCAGGTGGCGCCGCAACTCCCCCTGGCCAATCCGGAGCGCACCCGCAACCTCCGCTCCGAGGTAATCCTGGTGCGCCCCGAGGGAAGTGCCGCCTACAAGCTGTTCCGAGACGTGGTTGAGGTCAACGGCCGGCGGGTGCGCGATCGCGAGGAGCGCCTGGCCGAGCTGTTCTTTTCCTCGCCCGCCACCCTGGACAAAATCGCCGCCGAGAGCAGCCGCTACAACATCGGTCCCGTCATCAGCAACTTCAACGTGCCCACCACCGTGCTGTACTTCCTCGAGCCGGCCAACCAGGCCAACTTCCGCTTTGAGCCGGCCGGCGAGGTCGAGATCGACGGTGTCCGCACCCGGGTGTTCCGCTTCACCGAGACGGCGCAGCCCACCCTGGTCCGGTTCAACTTCCGCGACATCCCGTCCGCCGGCGCCATCTGGGTGGATCCGGCCGACGGCCGGGTGCTGCGCACGCGCCTCCAGATCCAGGCCGCCGACAACCGGGGCCGGCCGCTCAACGTGGAAACCGCCGTCGATTTCCGGCTCGTGCCGGCGCTGGGCCTGCTCGCGCCGGTGGAGATGCGCGAAGAGTACACCGTCGCCGGCGTCGCCGTGTTCACCGGCCGGGCGGTATACGACAACTTCCGCCGCTTCGCCGTCCAGGTCGATCAGTCGGTGGACTCTCCCCCCGTCGACGAGCCGTGAGCGTGCGGGCTGTTAACTGTTGATGTGATGAGAAGAGCGCTCCTTTTAGCGCCACCGAGACACGAGATATAATCTCGTGGGTGATTGCTCCCGGGGTCGCGGCGCCAAAAGGAGCGCACACGATGACAACACCATTGTACCTCGGAGTCGATTTTCATC
>JAAYUB010000128.1 GCA_012517875.1 Acidobacteriota bacterium
ATCGGTGAATGGGTGAATCGGTGAATGGGTGAATCGGTGAATGGGTGAATCGGTGAATGGGTGAATCGGTGAATGGAGATTAGAATCCGGGTTCTGTGAACCAGGGCCCAGAACCCAGGGTCCAGGTCCGATGTCCGAAGTCCGATGTCCGATGATTCGGAAACGAGCCTCGGGTCTCGAGCCTCGAGCCTCGATTACGATGACGATGACGATGACGATGACGAATTACGAGCACGAATCATCAACCATCAACCACCAACCGATCACCGGTGGTAGAACGGCGCGGCGGACTCGATGGCGTCGACGATCTGCTGGTAGCCGGTGCAGCGGCACAGGTTGGCCGAGATGGCCCGGCGGATCTCCGCCCGGGTGGGCGACGGGTGCTTGAGCAGAAAGGCGTGGGCGGTGAGCACCATCCCCGGCGTACAGAAGCCGCACTGGATGGCGCCGTGGTCCACGAACGCCTGCTGGAGCGGATGCAGCGTGCCGTCGGGCGCCGCCAGCCCCTCGATGGTGAGCAGCCGCCGCCCGGCGGCATCGGCCACGGTCTGGCGGCAGGCGCGCACCGGCCGGTCGTCCAGCAGCACCGTGCAGGCGCCGCACACCCCGATGCCGCAGCCGTTCTTGGCGCCCGTCAGGTCCATCTCCTCCCGGAGGAACTCCAGCAGGCGGCGCGGACCGTCGCTGTCGGGCACCGTGACGGCGCGTCCGTTGATGGTCAGCTGCATGGCGCCTCCTCTTTTGAGCCCGGCTCGGCGCCGGCGGCGAGTTCCGCGGGATCGACGCGCACCGGCTGCTCGCAGTACAGCCGGCCGGTGGCCGCGGCGACGGCGTTGGCGATCGCCGGCGCCATCAGCTCGTTGGTGGGCTCGCCGATCCCCTTGGCGCGCGAGGGGGAGAGCGGGTCCGGATTCTCGACGATGTCCGCGTGCATCTCGGGCAGGTCGGTGGCGCGGGGGATGCGGTACCGGTCGAAGTTCAGCGACCGGATTCTACCCGCTTTGATTTCCACCGCCTCGGTCAAGCCGTAGCCAAGTCCCATGGCCATGCCGCCGTAGTACTGTCCCAGGAGCATGGGCGGATTCACCGCCCGGCCCACGTCGTGGGCCGCCCACATCCCCAGCACCTTCACCTTGCCGGTGCGGCGGTTCACCGTGACCTCGGCCGCCTGGCAGCCGTAGACCCAGGTGAAGTAGGCGTTCCCCTGCCCTGTCGCCTCGTCCCACGTCACGTGCGGCCCCTGGAAGACGCCGAACGCGTACGGGTATTCCTGGGCCTGCCACATCTCGCGCACCGCCTCCTCGACCGTCAGCCGCGCGCCGCCGGGGCCCCAGACGGCGTCGTCGCGGAACGCCACGTCGCCGGGCGCGCAGCCCAGGCGCGGCGCCAGCACGGCGGCCATCTTCTCCTTGAGCGCACGGGCGGCATGGACCACCGCGCCGCCGCCCATCAGGGTGCCGCGCGAAGCCACCGTGGTGCCGCCGTCGGGGATGCCGGACGTGGACGCCTGGCGGTAGCGGATCCGCTCCCGGCGCACACCGAGCTCGTCGGCCAGCAGCAGCACCATGGCCGACTCGGCGCCCTGGCCGTTCTCGTGGATGCCCGTCTCCAGCAGGATGGAGCCGTCGAACTGGACGTTGACGATGGCCGAGTTGAAGTCCTTCCCCTCGGCGCCCAGACTCATGCCGCGGTAGCTCATGGCCAGGCCGACGCCGTACAGCTCGTCGCCGTCGGCGCGGCCGTGCGCGCAGCGGGCGCGCTTGGCCTCATAGTCCGACTCGGCCACCACGCGGTCCAGCACCTGCTCCAGGCTGACCACGTGGGTGTCCAGCACCTGGCCGGTGATGGTGGTGTCGCCCTGGCGCACCATGTTGCGGCGGCGGATCTCCAGCGGCGAGATACCCAGCCGCTCGGCGGCCATCTCCACGAGCTGCTCGATGCAGAAGTTGACCTGGGGCGAGCCGAAGCCGCGCATGGCGCCGGTGAAGACGTTGTTCGTGTAGACGCCGTAGGTGTCGCACGCGACGTGGGGCACCCGGTACGGGCCGCAGCACTGGACGGTGGAGCGCCACGTCACCCACGGCGTCACCGAGCAGTAGGCGCCGCCGTCGGCGACGATGCGCACCGCCACCGCCTGGATGCTGCCGTCGCGGGTCAGGCCCATCCGGTAGTGCAGCCGGTACGGGTGGCGCTTGTAGCTCTCGCGCACCGACCATTCCCGGTCGTAGGTCAGCTTCACCGGCCGGCCGGTGAGCCGCGCCGCCAGGGCCGCCCGGGCGCAGACGATGGCGGCGGTGTCGTCCTTGCCGCCGAAGCCGCCGCCCATGGGGACGGAGCGGACCTCCACGTCGGCGAGCGGCACACCGAGCAGCGCCGCGGTGAAGCGGCGGGTGCTGAACGGGTGCTGCATGGAGCCGTAGATCTCCATCACGCCGTCGGGGCGCGGCACGGCCACCGCCGCCTCGGGTTCCAGGTAGGCATGCTCGATGAACGACGTGCGGAACGCCTGTTCCACGACGACGTCGGACGCGGCGAATCCCGCGGCCACGTCGCCGCGGCGGACGCGGTGGTGGTTGATCACGTTGGAACCGTGCGCCTCATGCACCAGCGGCGCGCCGGGCCGGAGCGCCTCCTCTGGGTCCAGCACGGCGGGGAGCGGGTCGGCGGTCACGGTGACGAGCCGCGCGGCGGCCACCGCCGCGGCGCGTGTCTCGGCCACCACCACCGCCACCACGTCGCCGTGGCAGCGGATCGTGTCGCCGGCGAGCATGTGGTAATCCTGCAGAATTTGGCCGAAGGTGACGCTGCCCGGCACGTCGGCGGCGGTGATCACGCGGACCACACCGGGGGCGGCGGCGGCCGCGGCGGTGTCCACGCCGCGGAGGCGCGCATGAACGTGGTCGGTGTACACGGGCACGGCGTGGAGCAGGCCGTGGAACTTCAGGTCGTCGGCGTAGCGGGCGCGGCCGGTCACCTTGGCGACCGCGTCGTTGCGCCAGGCGCGGGGCGGATTCACTTCAGACATAGGCACTCTCCTCCCGGCGCGTCCGGCTCCAGGAGCGCGCCGTCCCCCGCCACCAGCCGGCCGCGGCGCCAGACGGCCCGCACCGCCAGCCGCGTGGTCATACCGGGGTAGGTTTCCCACGTGTCGGCGACGCTGGAGCGGATGGGCCGCTCGGGACCCGAACCGTCCACCAGCACGACGTCGGCGTCGGCGCCCGGCTGGATGGCCCCCTTGCGCGGGTACAGCCCGGCCACCTGGGCCGGCCGCAGGGCCAGGTACTTGGCCAGCTCCGGCAGGCCCGTCTCGGGGCAGTCGCCGAAGGCGCGGTACACCAGCGGCACCAGCGCGCCGACGCCCGCCACGCCGTACGGCGCCCAGGCCAGGCCGCGCAGGCCGGTTTCCTTGTCGGCGCGGCGGTAGGCGCAGTGGTCGGTGGCGAACAGGTCCACCGCCACCACCAACGCCGCGCGGCGCAGCGCCGACGCCTCGGCCGCCGGCCGCAGCGGCGGCGTGCAGAGCCACCGGTAGCCGTCGGCGCGCTTCAGGAGCGTCTCGTCCAGAAACAGGTAATGCGGGGCGGTCTCGGCGGTCACGGGCGCCCGCTCCCGGGCCCGGGCGATGGCTGCGGCCGCCGCTCCGGTGGATACGTGCACCACATGAACCGGCGCGCCGGTGGCGGCGGCGATGTCGATGAGCTGCAGCACCGCGGTCAGCTCGGCCAGGACGGGGCGCCGCAGAGCGTGGTCGCGGGCGCTCCCCGTGGCCCGGTGGAGGTTGGCCGCCTCGTCCAGGACGTCCTCATCCTCGCAGTGCACCAGGCTGCGCGCGCCGGTGTCCCGCAGCCGCTTGAGGATCTCCGCCAGCTCCCGGTAACTGGTGTAGAGCCCGGCCTCGCGGTACGTGGTGTAGAACTTGAACGTCCGGAAGCCGCGGCGGAGCTGGGCGGCGATCTCCTCCCAGCCGGCCCGGTCGAAGCGGGTGGGCGTCAGGTGCCAGAAGTAGTCGCAGTGGCTCCGGCCGGCGGCCTTGGCGGCGGCGCGGTCCACCGCGGCGGCGAGGGTCTCGTGCGGCCCCTGGGTGACGAAGCCGCCCAGGGTGGTGATCCCCTCCACCAGCGCCGCCGCGCTGCCGGTGGTCCAGGTGTCGGCCAGCACCCACGGGCCGATCCGGTCGTCGAGGTGGACGTGCAGGTCGGTCATGCCCGGCAGCAGCCACAGCCCGCCGGCGTCGATCACCTCGGCGGCGGCGGGCGCGGCGAGGGCCTCGCCCACCGCGGCGATCCGGCCGTCCTCGAGCAGAACGTCGACCGGTGCCGGTCCGTCCGGCAGGCACACCGTGCCGCCTCTGATCAGGGTCGGGGGGATCATGGCGCCATCATAGCACGCCCGCCCCGGATTGACCACCCACGGCGCTCTGGATGAAGTGCCGCACGCTGCGGCGGCACGACGGTCTGGAGTGCGGCGGCATGACGCCGCTCTGGATGGGCGCGGGACGCGCTTTCGATAGCGCGTGAGCACCCTGGCGTGCGGCGGCTTGACACCGCTTTGGATTCCGGAAAAATATACAAGGCGACGGTCGGCCGAAATCAAACGGCGCGTCCCGCGCCGATCCAAAGCGCAGCCGAGCCGGCGCATTCGAGACTGTTGCCGCAGAGCAACGGCGCATTGCCCGAACGCCCTGTTTTCATTGACAACTGGCTCAACCGGCTGCCATGTGGTTTCGACCGGAAAGTATGGTAGAATATTACCTAAGCGAAATGATATTGGAACAACCAGGGGGCTCGCGATGCGTCGCAGCACGTTGGGCATCATCCTCGTTGCGCTGACGACATGGGGAGCAGCCCAGCAGTCAGCTCGTACTCCGGCTGAAATTGCCCGAAACACCGGCCAATCAATCTGCCTCATCGCCACGCAGGACGATAAAGGAAATCTCACGGGTCTGGGGAGTGGTTTCGTCTGCGCCAACAATCGCGTGGCGACGAATTTCCATGTGATACAAGGAGCCACAAAGATCTACATCAAGTTCAAGAACGGAGGCGCATACGTCGCAGAACAGCTCAGTGGTTTTGACACGGTAAATGATCTGGCCATATTGAGATTAGGACAACTGTGGAAGACGCCGCTCAAACTGGGCGATTCCGAAAAAATTCAACCAGGTGAACGAGTGGTGGTCATCAGCAATCCTCAGGGATTGGAAAATACCGTCTCCGACGGACTCGTCAGCGGACTTAGGGAACTGCTCGCCGAACAGATTTGGATTCAAATCTCCGCACCCATCTCTCCAGGAAGCAGTGGCGGACCGGTGTTCAACGATCGCGGCGAAGTGATCGGCGTCGCCGTGGCGGGATTGACCAGTGGGCAAAACCTGAATTTTGCAATTCCGGTCAATTTCCTCAAGACTCTTCTTGAAAATGACCAGGTGATCAGTCTCAAACATCTGTCTCGTTTGAAACCGCAACCTCAGGTGCAAGATCACGCGGCCGAACCTAAAAACGACTTTATCCTGGACGGCGCGTGGGAGGCCACCTTCAGTGATTCAGCCGGTTCGGGCAAGCTATACTTCAACCTGATTCAGAACTCAAAGGGTGAAGTGGCCGGAACGTATACCGCCTCAACCGGCGGCGGCGGAACGATTAGCGGACAGGTTGCCAATGGGTCGCTGGCCTTCGAACTGACCCAGAACACCGCCGGGTGCCCGGGTATATACAAGGCACGGGTCCAGTCAGTGGGCGATTCAATGATCGGGACATATTACGGCCAGGATTGCAACGGTCCGCATCAAAATGGCAACTTCACCATGAGTCGGGCCGTGGCAGGCGCACCGCCGCCGCCAACCGCACCGCCTTTGCAATACCTGCCTGGTGATGTCAATGAACTTCGTCATGTGCGGACGGTCATGGTGTTCACGGGCTATGATTTGAGTTACCGCGAAATGATTGTCAAAGAGCTGGCCAAGGAGCCGTCGATCACCGTTGTCACCGATCCGAAATATGCCGACGCCGTCCTGGTTTTCGGCGCCGACATTTATTCGTTGGGCACCTACACCTACGCCTGGCGCGACATGTACGGCAACGCCTGGGCCAGCAGCCAACCGAGAGCCGCCATTGCAGGTCAGGGATATGTGATTCGTCTTGAGCCGCCGAGTATCATCCGGGTGTTGTGGGAATTTAAAGACACCCAGACTACTAAATTCGAACGCCATCCCGCCAAGAATTTCGCTCGCAACTTCATCAAGACGATTCAGAGCTTGCGCTGATCGCGTTCGAGCCGGCGATTCATTTGATCTTCGTTTGTTGCAAGAGCGCAGTTGACGATGAATGCCAGACTGTTCGATTAGATAGCGATTCTCAATGAGAAATATCCAGGGGGTATCATGCAATCTTCTCTGAAACGCACCGCGTCGGTCCTGTCGGTGATGATGGTCGGTCTGATCTGGGTTGGCTGGGCGGCCTCACCATCAACGCGCCATCGCCCGCTCCGTTCTGTAGATCAACCGGTCAGGACGCCGATGACTCAGCCAGCGGTGTTGATTCCCCAGTCGATCACCTCGGCTAAATCAGCTTACAGCACGCCGATGTACCTGCGGGGTGCGCTCGGTGCGATAACAACCGAGGACCCGGTGGCTGCTGCAACCAGTTTCCTCAAGACTTTTCGTTGTCTGCTCAAGCTGGAAGACGGTGACAATGATTTCCAACTGCTGACGGCTTCGCGCGATGATCTCGGCATGGCGCATGTGAAGTTTCAACACGTGTACAGCGGCATCCCGGTCTGGCCCGAGCAAGTCATCGTCCATGTCAACACCTTGGGGCAGGTGTACTGTTTCAACGGGATCTACCAGAACATCCATGTGGACGCACTCAACCCCGGCGTCCCCGCAGATGAGGCTGAAAACATCGCGCGTCAATCCCAACCGTGTCCCGTGGATATCGAAGCCTCAACGAAACTGGTCATTTACAATTTCCATACTCCAGCCCCAACTTTGGCTTGGGAAGTTGAAATGAAGCCGCTGGAAGTGTACCCGTACCATTACCGGGTTTTTGTGAACGCAAAAACCGGTGAAATCACAAACAGCATCGATGAGGTTTACACGGGTTACGCCACAACCTCTTCGGGCATATTGATCCACAACAGCCAGGCAGTGACCCTCGATACATGGCACTATGATGACGGATACACTTATCTGATAGACGCGTCAAAGAGCATGTTCCCGGGATACCTTGATGTTAATACTTTTCAAGGAACGATAGTCATTCTTGATAAAAGTAGCGGATGGATTTTCACTCCCGTCATTTATGACCCCAATCTGGATAACACATTCAATGATAACTATGCGATCATGGCTGGTGGCACTGCCAGTTATCATGTGAGTGAAGTCTATGATTACTTCTACGATACCCACAATTGGACCGGTTTCAGCAACACAAGTGGTTCGATAAAGGTCTATGTAAACGATATCTCCAATCTGGATAACGCATATTACGTAAACAACAGCATCACACTCGGAGCGGGCGGTGTATGGTCTAACAACTGGGCTGCGGCCCTTGATCTGACTGCTCATGAGTATGCCCATGGCGTGACCGATGCCACTTGCCGTCTGGTTTATCAGTACGAATCAGGTGCGATGAACGAGTCCATGTCCGATGTGATCGGTTGCCTGGTGGATGACGCCAATTGGACTCTTGGCGAGATAATCATAAAAACTAATCCTTTGGGGGCGACTGCTTTCAGAAACATGGCCGATCCGCACAACGGGCAACCCACCAACAGCCCTCTCTGGCAACCGGCACATATGAGCGAGTTTGTGTCCATGTCGGTGAACGATGACAACGGTGGCGTTCATAAGAACTGCGGCATTCCAAACAAGGCATTCTATCTGACAGCAGCCAGTATTGGCCGCAGCAAAGCCGAGCGCATCTACTTCCGCGCCTGGACCAACTACTTCACGGCGAACACCGATTTCTCCGCGGCCCGTCTGGCGATCGAACAGGCCGCCATCGACCTGCATGGCAACAATTCAGCCGAGCATAACGCGGTCAAATCAGCGTTTGATGCGGTTGGGATCGCCGGCGGGGCCGGGCCGGCCGATGACTATTTCCTGTATTTCCCTTTGGCCGCGAATTTTGAGTACTTTGGCAAGACCTTCGATAACACGCTGTGGATCATCAACACGCAAGATCAGACCGTGCACTATGCCCTGGATCTGTATAACTGGCAGGGCGCCGGTGCGGGCACCACCGGGAACCGCACGTTGGCCGCCCACGCGATGGAAGGGTGGATAATGCCGGACAATTCGAATATGGGGATAGCGACGGCCGACGGCCGGATCATCGGAATCTGCGATCACAAATCCCCCGACGGCTATGTTGCCGTCTCGACCACGCCAGCCGAAATATTCACAAATGCCATTTTCATTCCTCATATTCCGTCCACATACCCGGTCTGGTTCTCGCTGTGCGGCATCGCCAATGTGACCGACACGGTGAGTGATGTGATTTATTTGGATAACGATGACAAGGGAGCTCTCTTTGATTTGGCTGCACCATACTCCAGTGCATTTTTCGATTTTGAGCTGCTGTATATGGATCTTTATGGGGAGCTGCCGGATCCGGCCGAGCTCGGCGGGCTTTGGGGATTTTTTGCGAATTACGATCTGGATCTTCAAAAGGTCCTGGAGCCCAATCTGGTCGGGACCGAGATTTTTGGTCTCAAGGCCACAAACGATTGTGCCGGGCTGAACTTGGATCCCTTCGTGGGGCGGACGCTGCTCTTCAGCCACATCGCCAATCCGCCCCAGGGATGGTGGACCGGCATCGCAATGGTCAGCCTGTCGGTCGATCCCGATCCGAATGACGCCGTCACCACACACCCGATCCTGATCACGGCGTATACGGAAGCCGGTGAGATGCTGAAACAGACCGTGACCGAGATCCCATACCTGGGCAAGATGGCGTATCAGGCGCACACCTGGCTGGTGGATGGACAACGCGTGATACCGGACGACGCGGATTGGATCTTGGCTTCGAGCATGCAGGAGGGATATTCAATTACCGGCTTCGAATTGTTTGGCTTACAGAATCCGCCGGCGGGGATCGACGGGTTGGCCGGTCTGGAGGCGGCCAAAATCGTGAGTCAGCGGTTGTTGTTTCCCCGCGTGGCCAACGGAAATGCGTTGGGAGATGGTTTGCAGCAATGGACGGGCATCGCCGTGATCAACCCCAACGCCGCTTCGGCGAATTTGACTTACCGTTTGTACAACATGAATGGCAATCTAATCCAGACCCGCCCGAAGACGATCGGCCCGTATATGAAGGATATCGGTTTTGCCAATGAATTGTTCAGCATCGGCGATTTCTGGGGGTGGGTGACCGTGGATTCCAATCTGCCCGTGACCGGCTTCGAGGTTTTTGGCTATCAGGATTATCGGTCGATTGCCGGCGTCACGGCATTCAACGAATGACGGGTGGCGCATGAAAATCCTCATGGCAGGTTCATCAGAAATATTTTTGTTTTAACCCACCACCTCCCGCTCTGGATCTGCGAAGATCGTAGGGCAAAACCGTGGGGGCCGGGCCGTCGCACGTCGCAAGACCCCGGCGCCCGCGTCCCGCGGGGAACCAGAGTGCAGACTTGTCTGCGCACTCCAAACCAGAATCCAGAGCACAGAAGTCTTTGCGCGCTACAAACCAGCAAAATGTCACAATGGTCTGGCGTGCGGTGGTATGACGCCGCTCTGGATGGGCGCAGGACTCGCTTTCGATAGCGCGTGAGCGCCTTGGAGTGCGTTGGCTTGACACCGCTTTGGATTCTGGAAAATATACGATGCGATGGTCGGCCGAAATCAATGGTCGGCCGAAATCAAACGTCGCGTCCCGCGCCGATCCAAAGCGCAGCCGTGTCGGCGCACTCCAAACCAGCAGACACCCACGGCAGTCTGGAGTACGGCGGTCGTGAGGCCGGTTCACCGGCCTTGGATGGGAACAGCCCGTCGCTTCTTCGACGGGGAAACGTTTGTTGTTGCTGTATCAGCGTCCCCTTCAGAGGGCCCGATGAGCTCGGAGTCCCCAGCTCCTTTCCTTTCCCTTCTCTCCTATCTCCCACTTCCTATCTCCCACTTCCTATCTCCCACTTCCTATCTCCTATCTCCTCCCTGCTCGCTGTTCACCATTCACTATTCGACTTTGACGCTGACACAAAAACAGGGCGGCCGAAGCCGCCCTGTCGTGCATTTTCGATGGATCGAACTCGCGCACCGAAGTGCGCGAGATACGGGTTACGGCGTTACTTCGCCGGTCATGGGATCCACGAGCGAGACCTTGTGGACCTTGCCCAGCTTGTCCAGCGGACCCGGCCACTGCGCGCCGCCGGCGTTGCACGGCTCCCAATCGCCGACGATCAGGATGACCATCCCGTCGGGATGGATGTATCGGTTGGCCACCTCGCGCACCCGTTCCTTCGTCACGGCACGGATGTGGTCGCGGTACTTCTTGTAGTAATCCATGGGTTTCCCCGTGAGCTCCATGTCGGCGAAGGTGTTCATGGTGTTCATGGGCGACTCGAACACGCTGGAGAAGCTTTCCAGGTAGAAATTGACCGCGGTCTCCAGCTCGGCGTCCGAGACGGGTTCTGTGCGGATCCGGTCAAACTCCGCCTGGATCAGCGAAATGGCGTAGCCCACCGTCTCCGACTTGGTCTGGACGTAGCCGGCGAACGTGCCGGGGAAGCCCCAGCGGTACGTGAACCGGCTGCCCGTGTTATAGGCCAACCCCTCGTCGGAGCGCACCTTGGTGGTGATGCGGGAGGTGAAACTGCCGCCGCCGAGGATGAAGTTCATCACCTGGACGGCATAGTAGTCAGGGTTGGACTCCTCGATGCCCAGGTGGCCCAGGCTGACATAGCCCTGGTTGATGGCCTTCTGAACGAAGTAGACGCCCGGCTCCGGCTGAGCGAACTCATGCGGGATGGCGGGCGCCGCGACGGCCGCCCCGGTCCAGCCGGCGGCGTGGCGCTCCACCGCCGCCTTGAGGTCGGCGGCTTTGAAATCGCCGGCGGCCGCCAGGATGATGTTCCCGGGCACAAAATATTTCCCGTGGAACGCCTTGAGTTCCGCCGCGGTGACCGCCTCGTAGGTGGCCTTGGTGGGCCGCCAGGTCAGCGGGTGGTCGCCGTAGAGGAGCTTCTCGTACTCGCGGCTCAGCACCTCGCTGGGCTGGTCGTTGGTCTGCCGGAGCTGTTCGATCAGCCGCGCCTTGGTCAGGCCCAGCGGCCCTTCGCGGAATTCGGGATGCCGGAGGACGTCGAAGAAGAGCTCGAGACCTTCGTCCATGTCCTTGCTCAGAACCCACAGGCTCAGGGTCGAGGTCCGCTCGCCCACGGCGAACGTCAGCGAGCCGCCGAGGAAGTCGATGCGTTCCTCGATGGCGTCGCCCTCGCGGGTGGCGGTGCCGCCGGTGATGAGGGTCCGGCTCATCACCGCGCCGAGACCGGCCTTATCCTTCGGCACATACGCGTCGCCGAAATTCACCAGGGCCGACAGGGTGAAGACGGGCAGGCTGTGGTCTGCCTGGACGTAGCCGCGCAGCCCGCCGGCGAACGTGGTTCGGCAGGCGGCCGGGTCGGGCGGTTCGTACTGGAGCGGGGGATATTTCAGGTCGGCCGGCCGCTGGCCCTGGCCCAAACAGGCGGCGCCGCACCCCAGCGCGAGCGTCAGGATGAGGGTGATGATCTTGTTCATTGGGCGCCTCCTTTCTCGGCGGCGGGCCGTCCTTCCGGCGGGCCGCCGGGTCGTCCGCCGGGCCGCGGGCCCGGCCGCATCCCGTCACGGCCGCCCGTCTGACGTGTGTAGATGGCGGCCAGGCTGTTGTCCTTGACGAAGTAGGCCTTGGCCACGCGCTGAATGTCGGCGCTGGTCACGGCCTTCAGCGCTTCCTGGTCCGCCAGCAGGGCGCGCCAGCCACGGTGCAGCTCGGCGACACCCACCAGCCGGGCCATCCCCATGGACATGCCCATGAAGCGGTAGAACATGGCCTCGGAGCGGTTCTTGGCCTTCTGGAGCTCGTCGGGGGTCACGCCCTCCTGTTTGATCTTCTCGAGCTCGACCCAGATTTCCTTTTCCAGGTCCTCCGGCGTGACGCCCTTGTCAATCCGGGGCATAGCGTTGAAGGCGAACGCACCCACGTACCACTGGGCCTGGCTGGAGGCGGAGACGCTCACGGCCATCTCCTTCTCCTTGATGAGACTCTTTTGGAGCCGGCCGGTCTCGGCGCCGCCACCGCCGCCGCGAGGGCCCATGCGCATGCCGCCGGAGGTGAGAATCGACGCCAGGAGCTGCAGCGGCGCGGCGTCGGCATGCCCTTCGGCTGGCGTGTGGAAC
>JAAYUB010000129.1 GCA_012517875.1 Acidobacteriota bacterium
ACGGGCTGCGGATGATGCCGATGGGCCGGTAACTGATGGTTCTGTCCGGATGCGGGGTCAGATCCACGGGGTTCTCCGGAAACGCGCGGTTACTTGTCTCATGACGATGCCGCGGATCACACCCAGTGGCCCTCGACGTCGGCCGCGGAGGCCGGCTTCAGCGTGCCGGCATGAAACCGTTCCAACGCCTCGCGCACCGTGGGCGCGTCGCAATTGTAGATGGCGATTCCCGCCGCGGTGAGCACGCGAAACGCTTTCGGCCCGCAGTGGCCGGTCACCAGGTGTTGCACGCCCGCCCGCGCCACCGTTTCCGCCGACTGGATGCCGGCGCCCTGGGCGGCGTTCAGGTTTTGGGCGTTGTCGATGGCGGTGTGCGTCTGCGTGTCCGTGTCGTAAACGATGAACTTCGGCGCCCGGCCGAACCGGCTGTCCAACGGCGAGTCCAGGGTGTCCCCGGATGATGTGAAGGCAATTTTCACTTGTCTTTCCTCCGATGCGAGGACCCCGGCATCCAAACCGGGCTCCGGTTGAGAATTCCGATTGGGCGATGCGGACCGCTTCAGCGGCCTTTCGCCATCATGAACTGCAGGTCTTCCAGCAGCGCCTGCAGGTCCTCCTCGTGCTCCACCTCGTCCTGGAGGATCTGGACGGCGATGTTGTAGGTCACCGGGTCCTCCGCCTGCACTTCCTTGGTCAGGGCATGGTACACCGAGATGGCGCACTGCTCGCCCTTGATGTTCTGCTCCAGGATCTTCGCCACGTACGGGTCGGTGGGTTCGTCATAGCCGCAGTTCGTCCACTTGAACCAGTGGGTGGGCGAGGTCAGCGGCGTGCCCCCGAGCTGGATGATCCGGTTGGACACCATGTCGGCATGCCGCAGCTCATCGGCCGCGTGCTGCATCAGTTCGGTGATCACCGCGTCCTTCATGGGACCGGAGATGATCTTCGCCCCCAGCCAATACTGGTAGTAGGCCAGCCATTCGTCCGCGAACGCCTTGTTCAGCAGCTCCACCACGCGGTCCACGTTTTTTCCAACGATCTCGCGTCCTCGAATGCCCATGCTGTCTCCTCCTTGGCGTACATCGGGTTTGCGCGAACCGGGTGGACGACCGCCCCCCAGGGACGCTCGTCCACTCGATCCGTCACATTATACTACTGATACTCCTGAAGCGGATCACTTGGCGTCCGATCCTTCCTTTTCCAGCTCGCTGAGCCGCTGCTGAACCGATTCCAACTCGGCTTTCAGCGCCTCGATGTGCCCCTGCAGCATCTGCTTTTCCGCTGCCGGATCCGGCGCGGCGGGCGGCGCCGCGTATCCGTAGGGTCCGAAGGCCGTGCCACCGCGCGCCCAGCCCGGCAGACCCGTGGCGTAGAAGCGGTTCCGCCAGCCGCGGCCCCCGCCGCGGCCCCAGGCGCCGCCGCCCCGGCCCCGGCCCCAGCCGAAGCCCATCCCATAGCCGCGCCCCGGCACCGCATTGGCGGATCCGGGCACCGCAAATCCGGCGCAATAGCCGGCGGCACGTCCTGTCATGGGGCCCATCCCCATCGGTCCGGTTCGATCTCCTCCTGGCATGTTCATTCCTCCTTTTGTGTGGATTGGGCGGCGTCTCGAGTCAACGGACCGCCGCATTGCGGGCAGACCATCTGGTTGCATGGCACGCCCCGCGCATGGGGTTGCCGGTGGCCACAGCCCAAACAGACGCACCAGCCGTCGGGACCCGCCGCCAACGGCCCGCCCATCCGGCCGGCGCCCCAGCCACCCTGGCCACCGCCTTGTCCCCGACCGCCGCCGCGGCCACCGCCGCGGCCGCCGCCACCACCTGCTCTTCCTTGAAATCTTCCAATCATATGCATTCCCTCCATATGCGGTCCGGCCCACCCGCCGCGTCGGCGCCTGCCGCGTCCGCAGCATCCGGGCATGGCGAAGGTGTCCGTCGCCAGTCCGTCGGCCAACCAGGCCTTGATGACGGTTTGCAGATCGCCGGCCACGAACGGGATGACCTCGATGCCCCGGGCGGCGACCAGAATCTGTAGGGGGCGCGAGATCGCCCCGCACACCAGCAGCTCCACGCCCAGCGCAGTCAGACGCGCCGCCTTCTGGACCGGCAGCTCGTCAGCGAGCGCCACGCGGCGCTCCGCCGTGATGCGGCCGGCCTCCGCCTCCACGAGGTGAATGGAGCGGCTGACGTCGAAGACCGGCGCGATTCGGTTGTCCCAAGTGGCGAAGGCTGCTTTCATCGGTGCTGCTCCGCAGACAGTGTCTTCATTTCAGATTATGCACGGGCCATGCCATTCATGCCGATTTGGCCCGAATCCAGCATACCCATTGTAAATTAGATATTTATGATTGCAGTCGTGACCGGAAGCCCACAGGATGAGTCGCAACTATGCAACCCATATCACCGAAAAAGTCGTAAAAGAAAGACTGTATCGGTCAGTCGGAACGGCTGCGACCGTCCCGATCGGGCGGGCGGATCCCCAACTGCTTCATCTTCCGGAACAGAGTGCTCTTGTGAATGCCCAGTTCACGGGCGGCGGCGAGGCGGTTGCCGCCGTGGCGCTCCAGCGCGGCCCAAATGCTCCGGACGTCCAGCAGGTCCCGGGCGGCGCGCATGTCCGGCGCCGCGGCCGTGCCGGCGGCGCGGTGGACGGTCAGTTCCTCCGGCAGGTGCTCGATGCCGATGTATCCGTCGGGACACAGGATGAACGCCCGTTCGATCACGTTCTCCAGCTCGCGCACGTTGCCGGGCCAGGCGTGGGCCATGAGCAGCGACAGCGCCTCCGGGGTGACGCCTCGGACCGCCTTCCCCTGGATCCGGTTGAACCGCTCGATGAACTGGTCCGCGAGCAGGGGCACATCCTCCGTCCGCCGGCGCAGCGGCGGCAGCTCCACCCGAACGACGTTGATCCGGTAGTACAGGTCCTCGCGGAACAGGCCCCGGCGCATCTGCTCCGGCAGGTCCCGGTTGGTGGCGACGATCACGCGGACGTCGGCGCTTTCGGACCGGGTTCCGCCCAGCGGCTCGAAGACCCGCTCCTGGAGCACGCGCAGCAGCCGCACCTGCAGCGCCGGGCTGATCTCGGCGATCTCGTCCAGAAACAGCGTGCCGCCGCGGGCCAGGGCGAAGCGGCCGGGCTTGTCCTTGACCGCGCCGGTGAAGGCGCCGGCCTTGTAGCCGAAGAGCTCCGACTCGAGCAGCGTGTCGGGAAGCGCCCCGCAGTTGACGGCGACGAACGGGCCGTCCGCCCGGGGGCTTAAGGCATGAATGGTCCGGGCCAGCAGTTCCTTGCCGGTGCCGGTCTCGCCGTGGATCAGCACCGTGCTGGGGCTGGCGGCAACGGCCGGCAACACTTCGAACACGCGTTGCATGAGCGGACTGTGACTCACCAGCTCGCCCACCCGCGTGCGTCCGGCGAGCTCGTTGCGCAGCGCTTCGATCTCGCTCAGGTCGCGGAATGATTCCGCGCCCCCCACGATGCGCCCGGCGGCATCCCGCAGGACCGCCGTGGACAGACTGATGGGGATGCGGCCGCCGTCGGCGCGGATGATGTAGCCGGATCGACCGATGATGGGCCGGCCGGACTTGAGGGTCCGGCGCAGGGCGCAGTCGGTCTCGCACATGCTGGAGCGGAACACCTCGCAGCAGGACCGGCCGATCGCGTCTTCGCGGGAAATTCCGGTGATCGTCTCGGCCGCCCGGTTGAACGAGGTGATCCGCCACTCCAGGTCCACGGTGAACACCCCGTCGGAAATGCTCTCCAGAATGGCCTCGGTGGGCGCAAGCGGCGCGGGCGATTTCGCTGGCTGTTTCCGCTTCACATGGTCCTTCC
>JAAYUB010000130.1 GCA_012517875.1 Acidobacteriota bacterium
GACGGGCTGCAGGCGCTGAAGCTGGCGCCGGAGGACGGGCTGAGCGCGGCGAAGGCGGCGCCGGACGAAGGGCTGAGTGCGCTGAAACTGGCTCCGGATGGCGCGGCGCAGGCGATCAAACGGTCGCCGGATGAAGTCGGGCCCGCTGTGGAATCGTCCCCGAACGAGGGCTCGTTTGCCCCGGATATGTCGTCGGTCGTCAAGAACCTGAAGCATCCCCGTTGAGATGCCGGGGACGGCTCTGATTCATACTGCCGGTAATCCCAGTCGTTGCCTCATCGCCGGATCGGGCTGCGGGGCCCGGATGGGCGGGATGTAGAGCGTGCTCATGCCGTCGAGCACGGCGGCACCGCCCCACAATTCCCGGAGTGCGAGCCAGCGCATGACGGGCCGACCCACGGGCAGCACCGCCGCCTCGTAGAGGCATGCCGGCTGGGCGGGCGGATAATGGCCGGCCAGGGCGGTCAGCAGCAGCGGCAGGTTGCGGGCGTCGTTGCCGGTACTCCGATAACTGTTGTCGCCGATGCTGTCGATCTGCCAGAAGATCACGTGGGCCGATGGATCAAGGCAGCGGGGGCGGCGCACGAAATCCGTCGCGGAGAACGTCTGGAAACCGCTGCCGGGATCCACGCCCAGATCGGCAAACAGGCAGTCGGCGGCGGAGATGCCCGGCAGCATCCGGGCGGGCAGCCCCTCGGCGCGGAGCCGCCGGATCGCCTCATGGGAGGGGTGGACGAACACGCCGGGATGGCCGTAAAACACCGCGCAGACGCGCCGGCCGGCGCGCACCGGTTCCACCAGGGCATCGATCATGCGGCGATAGGTCTCCAAGCGGTCGCTCCCCTCCCGATAGTGCGCCGACAGCGACACGGCGGCGGGGTGGCGACGCTCCAGCCAGCGGGCGGAGACCCGGTCGCTGACGGCGTAGCACACCAGATCGGCCGCCTCGATGCAGCGCCGCGCCTCGAGAGTCAACTGAGTGACGGCTCGAATGCCACAGCCCACCACATCCAGAGATCCGCACGGCATGCATCACCCCCCGACCATCGCATGAGCGGTCCCGGCTGCGGCCGGGCACGGGCGGGCGTCGTCGGATATCGCACGGACAATCGGACGATCGGCGGGCGGTGATTGCTGGCCGGTGGGCAACGTCATCACGTTTTCGCCGGCGGCGGCTGGCCCTTGCTCAGACTCTGCACCATCTCGGCGATGAATGTTTCCAGGCGATCCCGGTCGGCCGGCGTCAGGTCATGGAACTCGATGCCCAGGTGGTAGCGTGGCGGCGAATCGCCGGTCCCGATGGTTGCTTTGATATAGGCCACCCGGCCGCGGAAGGCGATCCGGCCCTGCGGCAACTGGATTTCCATGGGCAGGAAATCCTCCTGTTCGGCCCGCATGGGTGTTTCGATCAGCATGCCGGACAGGCTGATTTTCTGAACCTCGAAGTCGATCTCGCTCTTGACGACCACGGTGGCGCTGCCGTTGGGCTTGAACCGCCCGAAAAGCCGGCGGTTCACGTCCAGGGTGACACTTTCCTCGATGATCTGGAGCAGGGCGGAGGCCTTGTCCGACAGCACGTCGTGGAAATTGACGCCGGCCTGGTAGACGGGCGCAACCTCGGTGTCGGATATCCGCCGGGTCCGCTGCAGCATGCACCAGACCACCACGCCGGGCATGCGGACCTCGCCTTCGGTGGCGCTTTGGCGGATGGTGAAGTTGTAGGTGCGGCCGACGTCGAGGGGCCGGTTGGTTTCCAGCGCCATTCCGCCGATGCTCATGTTAATCACTTCCGCCTGCAGATTGTAGAGGACCACGCCTTCGACATCGTGGACCTCAAAGCGGGGATACCGGCGCGCCTTGGTGTGATGCTGGGACATCGGCACCTCAAATGCAGGACCTTCGGTTTTTTTTGAATATACACCCACTGCGGCGCAACGGCAATCATTTTGCGCGGGACGCGCCGTCGATTCTTTTGACCCGGAGTCCTGCGAT
Organism: Acidobacteriota bacterium; assembly: GCA_012517875.1. Taxonomy (NCBI): domain Bacteria; kingdom Pseudomonadati; phylum Acidobacteriota; species Acidobacteriota bacterium. Next base: position 1,993 of record JAAYUB010000130.1, read on the forward strand.
TCTTTATAATACATGCAATTGACCGGGCATCAACCCTGTGATCGACAGCCGCGGCGCTCCAGGTGGTAAACGGCGGCCGCAGCCGGCGGTGTCGCTTGTTTCTTTCGCGGAGGACGGGACCATGGCCAAACACGACGCGTCGTCCGGATCCGGCCCGGCCCGGCGTCCGTCCCGGCCGGCCCGCCGGCGGGCCGCGGAGTTGCCGGAAGCCGAAGTGTCCCGGCGGATGCTGCAGCTGGTGCTGGACACCATCCCGGTGCGGGTGTTCTGGAAGGACCGCGACTCGATCTACCTGGGCTGCAACCGGCTGTGCGCCCTCGACGCCGGCCTGGCGGCGCCCGAGGCGATCATCGGTCTGAGCGACTTCGAGCTGGGCTGGCGGGAACAGGCGGAGCTCTATCGGTCCGACGACAGCCAGGTCATGGCCAGCGGTGTCGCCAAGGTGAATTACGAGGAACCCCAGACGACCCCCGAGGGCGGACGCATCTGGCTGCGGACCAGCAAATGCCCACTGCGCGACGACGCGGGCCGGGTGATCGGCGTGCTGGGGACCTATGAAGACATCACCGAGCGCAATCGGATCGAAGAGGCCCTGCGGGAAAAGACCGACGAGCTGGACCGGTTCTTCTCCCTCACCCCGGACCTGCTGTGCATCGTTGGCCTGGACGGCCGGTTTCGCCGCCTGAACGGAGCCTGGACCGAGACGCTGGGCTATGGCCCCGCCGAGCTGGAGGCGCGCAACCTGCTCGACCTGTTGCATCCTGACGACAGGCCGGCGGCGGCGGGCGCCCTGGCCCGGCTGACCGGCGGCGACAGCGTCCGCGGCCTGGTCACCCGGTTCTGCTGCCGCGACGGCGGGTGGCGGTGGCTGGAGTGGGCGGTGTCACCGTCCGCCCAGCAGCAGCTCGTCTACGGGGCGGCCCGCGACATCACCGAACCGCGCCGCGCCCAGGAGGCGCTCCGCGTCCTGGTGGAGAGCACGGCCGGCGCGATCGGAACCGACTTCTTCGGCCGCCTGGTCCGGAGCCTGGCGGAAGCGCTGGATTTCCGCTGCGCCCTGGTCGCCGAGCTCGCGGGACCGGACGACGGCAGCATGCGCACGCTGGCCGCCTGGCTGGATGACCGCGTCGTCGAGAATTTCGAGTACCCGCTGCCCGGCACCCCATGCGGCGAGGCGGTGAGCCAGGGCGTCTGCATCTGTCCGCGGGACCTGCGGCGCCGCTTCCCGGATTTCAAGGGTTTCCTCGATATCCCTCTGGAATGCTACTTCGGCTCCGCGCTTGCGAACACCAGAGGCAAGCCGATTGGCGTGCTGGCGGTCATGGATGTCCGACCCCGGGAAGATTCAGCCCTGGCAGGTTCGCTGCTGCGGATCTTCTCCAACCGCGCCGCTGCCGAGCTGGAACGCCTCCGCGGCGAGGAGGCGAGCCTGAACCTGGAGCGGCAGCTGCAGCACGCCCAGAAGCTGGAGAGCCTCGGCGTGCTGGCCGGCGGGATCGCGCACGACTTCAACAACCTGCTGATGGCCATCCTGGGCAATGCCGACCTGGCGCTGCTTGAAACATCCACCGCCCATCCCGCCCGGCCGTATGTCGAGGACATCATCAAGGCCTCGCTCCGCGCCGCGGGTCTCTGCCAGCAGATGCTGGCCTACTCGGGGCGGGGGCACTTCCGGATCGAAACCCTCGACCTCAACGAGATGGTTCGGGAAATGACCGATATTTTGGAGGTCTCCATCACCAAGAAGGCGGTGCTGCGGTACGACCTCAGCCCCGAGTTGCCGAAGGTCCGGGGCGACGCCACCCAGCTCCGCCAGGTGGTGATGAACCTCATCACCAACGCCTCCGACGCGTTGGGCGACGGCAGCGGCGTCATCAGCCTGGTCACGGGGACGCGCCACTTCCGCGGGGGCGAGCGGTTTGGCGTCCTGCAGGGGGAAAAGCTGACGCCGGGGCGGTACGTCTGCCTGGATGTGGCCGACACCGGCTGCGGCATGGACGCCGCCACCCAGGCGCGCCTCTTTGATCCTTTCTTCAGCACCAAGTTCACCGGCCGCGGCCTGGGGATGGCGGCGGTGCTGGGCATCATCCGCGGCCACCACGGCGGCATCCGGGTGCGCAGCGAACCGGGGCGGGGCACGGCGGTGACGGTGCTGCTGCCTCCGGTTGAGAACGACGAGCCGGCGGCCGGCTCAGCCGAAGTGGAGCCGCCGGCCCGCGCAGAACCATGGCGGTGGCGAGGGATGGTCCTGCTGGTGGACGATGAGGAGGCGGTGCGCGCCCTGGCCGAGCGGATGCTGCGCCGGCTGGGCTTTGAAGTGGTCACGGCCGCCGACGGCGCGTCAGCCGTCGAGCAGTTCCGGGCGCGGAGGCGGGAGATCACGGCGGTGGTGCTGGACCTCACCATGCCCGCCATGGACGGCGGCGAGACGCTGCAGGCCCTGCGGGCGGCGGATCCGGGGGTGCGCGTCCTGCTCGCCAGCGGCTACGACGAGGGGGACGTGAGCCGGCGCTTCGGCGACGGCGGCCCCGACGCCTTCATCCAGAAGCCGTACCGCTTGGCCACCCTGCGCGCCAAGTTGCGGCATATCCTCAAGGAATGACAATCGCTCATAATCGTGCTCGTAATTCGTAATCGTCATCGTAATTCGTAATCGTAATCGAGGCTCGAGACGCGAAGCTAGCGGCTCGTTCCCAACGATTAACCATCAACCATCAACCGTCCCGGACATCGGACTTCGGACTTCGTGCTCGTGATTCGTAATCGTCATCGTA
>JAAYUB010000131.1 GCA_012517875.1 Acidobacteriota bacterium
CATGCCGCCGCGGCGATGAGCGCCGCTGCAGCGTCCACAGCCGCCTCGGTCTCGATCTTCGGTATCAGCTGTGCCGGTGCGGGGAGCCGCGCCGCCACCGCCGCCAGGTCCGCCGGGCCGTCGCAGTATGAGACCAGGTACCTGCGGACGCCCAGCTCCCAGCACGCCGCCAGCGCCCCCGTCCACACTGCCGCGCGCAACCGCGCCTCGCCGTCGCCCCAGGTGACGCCCATACGGCTGGTCAGCTCACCCGCGTCAAGACAGTCCGCCCGCAGGCCGTCCCGCTCCACTTCGCCCACCACGAGGCGGACCTGCCCGTCGCGCAGGCGGACAGTGTCGCCCGTTGCCGGCGCCGGGTCCACCGCGTCGAGGTCGAACGGCACCGCCACGACGCCGGCGGGAGCCGCCGCCACGGCTCCCAGCCAGACCGCGTCGCCGGGCCGGACGGTCAGCGGCCGCTCCAGTGCGCCGGTCCGCGGCTTGCGCCCCGGCAGATCGGCGATGAGCTGCGCTTCCGCCGCTTCGGGCGACGAGCGGCGGATGGCGTCCACCGTGCGTGCCAGCCATTCCGGCGAGGCGTGGGCCAGGTTCAGGCGGAATGCGTCCGCCCCCGCCGCCCGGAGCGCGGCCAGCGTGCGGGGGTCTGCACTCGCCGGCCCCACGGTGGCGACAATCTCGATGTTCCCTCGACGCGATTCCACACTCACCCCCCGTCCGAAAGTTGTCACGGCGCCCCGGCCGCCATGGCGATCAGCTCCACGCCGGCGATCACGGCGTTGCCCAGCAGTCCCGCCACAAGGGCCAGCAGGAAGCGGCGCAGCCACAGTCGCTCGAGGGGAGAAAAATCCCACTTCTCGCGCGAGAGGCTGAACATCCGCCGACCCAACCGACGGTACTGGCAGTAATCGAAGCGCAGCGCGGCGATCACGAGCCAGACGCCGACGACCAGGTTCCAAACGATGCGGATCAGGACCATCCCGGCCACGGTTCCTCCGGCGGCTTGTGGTACGATAGACCCGACCGATATTGTCGCCGAAGGAGTGCATATGGGCAAGAACAAGGGCAAGCATGACGCCGTGCCGACGGGCCACGAAAAGGTGTTCAAGCGGATCGAGGTAGCGGCCGTCTCCACCGAGGGCTACCAGCAGGCCATCGACAACGCCATCGCCAAGGCCTCCAAGACGCTGCACAACCTGAACTGGTTCGAGGTGGCCGAGATGCGCGGCCGGATCGTCAACGGCAAGGTAGTGGAATACCAGGTGGTGATGCGACTGGCGTTCGAGATCGACTAGCCCCGGGCGGTGCGCTCCCCGGCGGCGGCGGCCGGCGGCTCGGCTCCGCCGGCGATGGCGGCGGCCACTCGGGCGATGCGCCGGGCGCCGTCGAGGCGCCGCATGGCCTGCAGGTTGCGGCGCATGGCCGGCAGTGCACCGAAATCCGTATCGCGCAGGAACGCCAGCGCCTTGCGCAGCCGCCGGTAATCGGGCGCCACCAGCCCCAGGCCCATGGCTTCCACCAGGCGGGCATTCCCCTCCTCCTGCCCCGGCGTGACCTGGGCCAGCACCATGGGACACGCGGCCGCGATGGCCTCGTGCACCAGGGCGCCCCCGGCCTTGGTCACCACCAAGTCCATGTCAAACAGCTTGTGGCTGACGTCGGGAATCCACGAGTGGACTTCCACGGCGGCAGGCAGGGTCCGCGCGAACCGCTCCGTCGCCGGAATCAGCTCCTTGCGGCTGAACATCGACAACACCAGCTTTGCCTTGGGCCGGCTCCCCAGGATCGCGAGCACCTCGAACAGCTCCCGTCGCCGCAGGTTGGGGAGCAGGAGGATCCGAGGACCAGCCGCTGCGGTCCCGCCGGCGGCGACGGGAGCGGCGGCCGCCGCGGCCTGTGCCTTCTCTGCGAACGCCGGCGGCACGGCGAATCCCGTCACGAGGACAGTCTCCGCAGGAATCCCGCCGTGAACCAGATGGGCGGCGGTCAACTCATCCGCCACCAGGTAGAGATCCGACGGCCCCTCGGTCCAGGTGGGGTGGATGGTGATGGAGTCGGTGACCACCGACACGACGCGGAACGGGCGCGCCGGCCCATCGCCGTACAGCCGACCCAGCGCCGCGCTGTACATGGGGTAGGTGGTGATCACCACCTTCGGCTGGAAGCGCTCTACAAACGTGGTAAAAAACGCCCGCATCCGGCGGTTGCGCAGCGCCGCGCCGGCGGCGGCGCCGCGGCGGCTCACCAGCAGGAAAAAGAGGCGCCAGATCCGTGGGTGGCGGTTCATCACCCGCCGGTACAGCCGCTGGAGCAGGCGGTAGAGCCATGGCTGCACGGCGTCGTAGGCGTCGGTGATCGCCACGCTCAGGTCGGGCCGCTCAAGGCGGAGTGCCTCGGCGATGTTGGCGGCGGCGCTGAAGTGGCCGTTGCCGAACCGGGCCGTCAGGATGACAATGTCGGGCATCGCACGTCTCCCATCGCCCCACGGATCCGCCGGATTCCTTCATCGGGGAATTTCATCATACTATCACTCCACCGCCCGGGGCAAGCCGGGTCTCGCCGGGCGGCCGGCGCGCGGAGGTCATCACGCCACACCGCACAGGCGCAAGGCGCACTTGTGTTTTATTGAATTGTTCACCGGATCTGAATTCGCCCGTTGTTGCGAGTCAGCGAATACGCCGGATCAGGTTCTCGAACCTGGAACTTTTGAACGTGCAAACCTGAGAACCTGGAACCTGTGCCACCCCAACTCCTATCTCCCAACTCCCAACTCTCGTCTTGACCCGTCGGCCTCGATCGTGGTAAAAGGGCTTCTCTATTTGCGCCTGTAGCTCAGGGGATAGAGCACTGGTCTCCGGAACCAGGGGTCGCGCGTTCGATTCGCGCCAGGCGTACCACTTATCAACGGCCCGCATCAGCGGGCCGTTGGCCTTTTTCCCCTCTCGCACCATCACCCGTGACATCAGTGTCCGGTTCCGTGTGTCTCACAATCCCGGTGCCGTGATTAATTGTTTCCGGGGAGACCGGTTGCGGCGGAAACATCTTGACCGGGGGCGGGGCGATTCTGTGCTGGAGGCGTTGTCATCCACAAACAGCAGACGGCGCGAGCCGGGAGGCAGGCAGGCCCGACGAACCGCTCCGTGATGCCCCGGATGTTGTGCAACCCTGCCACAATCCGCACCGAGAACCGCGTCATGAGCTGCTCCAGGAACTGCGCCGGACGCGCGAGGTCCTGGACCGGCAGCAGGAGATGCTGGCCCGGCTCATCGTATCGGCCGAAAGGAGCCGGGAGGATTTTCGGCGGGCACCCAGGCGCTGTTCTTCAAGCTGGACCAGGTCCGGCGGGAGATCCAGGCCGTTCGGAACATGGAGGCGCTCCGGCTGCCGCGCCATGCCTTCCAGGTGAACTCGCAGAACGGCCAGGGCGGCATCATCGCCCCGGCAAGACGCACCGAGGCGATTCAACCGGTAAGGATGCCGGTCTGGTTTCGGCTCGGGCGGCGTCGGCGGCGCGCCGACAACATTACAGCGCCGCGTGCTTCTCCCCGATGGCCGCGGCCAGGGCGTCGAGGGCCGCGAACGCCTCGTCGCGCGGGACGCCCTTGCACATGACGGTGCCGAGGACCTCCACCTTCAGGTTGGGGATCAGCCCCGCGATCTGCTCCGCCGCCTGGGTGCCCCAGCCGTAGGAGCCGATGACTGCGGCGTACTTGAGCTTGGGCCGCAGCGCATTGGCCAGGTGGGTGGCCGCGAACACACTGGGGTGGGGACCGATGTGCACCGTGGGCGTGCCGATCACGATGGTTGCCGCATCGACGAGCGACATCGCCAGCTTGCCGATGTCGGTGACGGACAGGTCGAATTTCTCCACCCGCACGCCCCGCTCCGCCAGCGCGGCCAGCAGGTAGTCCACCATGATCTCGGTGCTCCCGTGCATCGAAATGTACGGGATGACCACGAGGTTCGCCACCCGGTCCGAGACCCAGTCCTCGTAAGCGGCGAGAATCCGCTCGGGCTGGTCGAACAGCGGGCCATGGCTCGGTGCGATGAGGTCGAACTCGAGCGCCCGCACCTTCTTCAGGTTGTTCTGGATCTGCTTGCGAAACGGCATCATGATTTCGGCGTAGTACCGCTTGGCCGCGTCCAGGACGTACGGGTTGTCGCCGGCACACAACTCGGAAGTGGCCAGGTGGGAACCGAAGAAGTCGCACGAGAACAGGATGCGGTCCTCGGCCAGGTGCGTGACCATGGTCTCGGGCCAGTGCACCCAGGGGGTGTACACAAAGCGGAGGGTCTTGCCGCCCAGCGCCAGGGTTTCGCCATCGGTGACGACGCGGATCCGCTCCCCGGGAACACCCAGATGATCCACCAGCATGGGCGCCGCCTTGGCGGAACACAGCAAGGTAGATTCGGGGTATTCGGTCAGCACCCAGGGGATGGTGCCCGAGTGATCCTGTTCGGCGTGTTGCGAAATGACGTAATCGATCCGGTCGACGCCGGCCAACTGGCGCTCCAACATGTCGGCCATGGGCGGATCCACCGTGTCCAGCAGCGCCGTCTTCTCCGTGCCCTGCACGAGGTAGGCGTTGTAGCTGGTGCCGTCCGGCAGCGGGATCAGCGAATCGAACAGCCGGCGGTTCCAGTCCACCGCGCCCATCCACAGCACGCCGTCACGGATTCGTCTCGGTTTCATGCTCCTGACCTCCTAAAATTTCGGCCACCTGCCCAGGCCGGGCGGGACTCACCCCACCGGGTGGCGGACATCCGGATCACAGACACGGTCGACACGTTAGATGCAGGCCGGTGAACAAAGTATTCTACCCTCCCTCAAGAGTTCTGTAAACCGCGGATCGTTCTCGCGGGCGGCCGATCGATCGCAAAAATCGTTGGTCCGCCGCCGCACTTGCGCCATAATATTCGCGTCCAGCAAGGCATCAGCCGGAGGCGCATGAAGCCCAAGCCACCCGACGACCCCCGCCCGCCCAGCCGCTCGCAGCGCAAGCGCGAGGTGCAGGCCCTCGATCCCGTGGTGGAGCGCGTGCTCCGGCTCGACCCGGCGGCGGTGGACCGCCTGGGCCTGCCCGAGCCCCTGCGCCTGGCCATCGGGGAAGGCCGCCGGATCTCCGCCTTCAGCGCCCGCCGCCGGCACCAGCGCTACCTGCGCCGGCTGCTCCTGGAGCCCGAGGCCGAACCCCTCCGCCAACTCGCGGCGCAGGACGGTCAGGCGGCCCGCCGCGAGGCCGCCCGGTTCCACTGGCTGGAGGAATGGCGCGAGCGCCTCGTCGCAGCGGGTGACCCGTCGCTCGACGAGTTCCTGGCCGCGCACCCGACCGCCGACCGGCAGGAGCTGCGCCGGCTGGTGCTGGCCGCCCAGCGGGAGCGGCGCGACGGAAAACCCGCCGGTGCCGGCCGCGCCCTGTTCCGCCGGCTCCGGGCCGTCACCGCAGCTGATCTGGAGCCGCCCGGCGACGAGCCGGACTGACCGGCATTCCCGGCGCTGCGCCTGTTTCCCGTCCCCAGGCGTGCAACCTTCCTCCCCGCGCCCGCCGTCCAACGGGCAAATCCACTTCGGGAGGAAGACCCATGACACGCTATGTTCTGATGGTTGCGATTCTGGCGGTCGCCCTGACCGCGGCGATCCCGGCGGCGGTGGTGGAGAAATCCTTCACCGTCCGTGAGGATGTGTCCGTCAAGATCAACACGGTGGCCGGCAACATCACGGTCATTGCCTGGGACCGTTCCGACGAAGTCCGGGTGAAGGCCGAGATCGTCGGCGATTACGTCCAGCCCGAGTTCGAGCAAGGGGAAGGCTGGCTCCGCATCAACGAAAAGCACGACAGCACCGTCTGCGACGGCCACGGCGCCGTCCATTTCGAGGTGTACCTGCCCCGCACCGCCACGCTCAAGGGCAACACCGTCTCCGGTGACCTGTCCACGGACGGCGTGGAGGGGAATCTCAAGCTGAACACCGTGAGCGGTCAAATCACCGCCCGCTGCACGGCGGATTATGCCGGCCAGCTCGCCCTCAACAGCGTCAGCGGCGATCTGGAGCTCGACCTCGGCAGCGGGGCCGACGCCCGGTTCCACGCCAACACCCTGAGCGGCAAGATCTCCTGCCGGCAGACGCTGGCGCGGATGGAGAAGAGCGATTCCTTCGTCTCCACCCAGCTCCGGGGCGAGTTGGGGTCGGGGCGCGGCCATATCAAGCTCAACTCCGTCAGCGGCAACATCACCGTGAAGTGATCCGGTCCGGCCGCGCGGCCCGGCACCTTCACCGGCCGGCCGCCGCCTATCACCGGTCGATTCAGGCGCCCGGTCCTCCCGGGACCGGGCGTCCGCCCCACCCGCGATCGCCCATCATGGCGATTGACAGGACCCCTCCCGCGGACTAAGCTAGACTCAGACCAATAACGACGACTGGCTGCGCGCAGCCACACCGCCACCGGGGCTTCGGGTGAGCGGGTGGGCGCACCCCAACCGTGAACGCGATGCGGACACTGCCTGCCGGGAGACATCCATGAGAGGCGACACACACCGCGGCATTGGGACCCTGGCGTTGGGTGCGGTGTTCATCTTGCTGCTGGCTTCGGGCTGCGCCCCGCCCGCCGTCGAAAAAAACGAACTGGTGATCGCCCACCGGGGCCTGCCCCTGACCCTCATGCCGCACACCCGCGAGGAGGTGATCACCAACTCGGTCCTCATGAACATGTTCGAGAGTCTGGCCGGCTTCGACGCCGACATGAAGATCACCCCCCTGCTGGCCGTGAGCTGGGAGAATCCCGACGATCTGACCTGGCTGTTCAAGATCCGCGCCGGGGTCCGGTTCCATGACGGCAGCCCGCTGACGGCCGACGACGTGGTCTATTCCCTCGAGCGGGCCCGCAGCCATCCCACCTCGGCCCTGAAGAGCAACTGTTCCACCATCGCCAGCATCACCCGCACCGGCGACGACACGGTCAAGGTGGTCACCGCCCAGCCCAGCCCCATCCTGCTGCACAAGCTCACCAACGCCTTCATCCTCCCCCGCCGCCACCTGGAGCAGGTGGGTCCCGAGGCGTTCGCCCGACAGCCGGTGGGCACCGGGCCTTACAAGTTCGAGTCCGCGACCGGCGAGTCCATCCGGATGACCGCCTGGGATGGATACTGGGGCGGGGCGCCCGCCTTCACACGGCTCACCATCACCCGGTACACCAGCCCCACCGAGGCCGTCCAGATGCTGCTGGACGGCCGGGCCGACATCGTCTCCGACATCAGCCCCGAGCTGGCGCGGGACATCGAGCGCAATCCGCAGCAGAAGAGCATGATACAGAACCGGCCCGGCATGGCGATCCGCCAGTTGGTGATGGACACCACCCGGCCGCCGTTCAACCGGCGCGAGGTCCGCGAGGCTGTGGCCCTGGCCATCGACCGCCACCGGCTGGTGGACCGGATCCTGCTGGGCTTCGGCCAGCCGGCCAACCAAATGGTGCCTCACGCCGTGTTCGGCTTCCATCCGTCGCTCCCCGACCTCCCGTATGACCCGGACAAGGCCCGCACGCTCCTGGCCCGGGCCGGCCATTCCAAGGGCCTCGCCCTGACCCTGATGATATCGGGCGTCCGGGCGCGACTCGGCGAGGAGTTGCAGCGGCAGATGGCCCCCGCCGGCATCCGGCTCGAGCTGGACATCCGGGACCGGCAATCCTTCTGGGCGGCGGCGGACACCGCCCCGTTCTGGCTGGCGGGCTTCAACTCCACCTCGGGTGACGCGTCCGATCTCATGGACGACCTGTTCCATACCACCACGGGCGTTTACGGCCGGGACAACCGCGGCCGCTACAGCAACCCGGACGTGGACCGGATGATCGAAACACTGGGCGGGCTGCTGAACCAGCCGCAGCGGCTCCATACCATGCAACGGCTCATGGTGATGATCATGCAGGACATGCCCCGTGTGCCGCTCTTCGTGGAGGACCAGATCTACGGGGTTTCGCCGGCGGTGGTGTGGAAACCGCGCCTCGACATGCGCATCCTGGCCAAGGAGGTTCGCCGGCCGGCGCCATGAGCAAACAGATCACGATTATCCTGGCTGCCGTCCTCGTGCCGGTGCTCGCCGCCTGCGCGCCCGAGCCGCCGCCGGCGCTGGTCATCGGCATGGCCAGCGGGCCGGTGAGCCTGGATCCCCACACGCAGGACGAGGGCGTCACCGCCTCGATCCTGAGCAACATGTACGAGGGGCTGATGGGCTTCGATCCCCATCTGAAGGTCGTGCCCGTCCTGGCGGACGGGTACAACAATCCCGACGAACGAACCTGGGTGTTCACCCTGCGCCGCGATGTCCGGTTTCACGACGGCCGGCCGCTGACGCCGGAGGATGTGGTGTACAGCCTGGACCGGGCGCGCACCCATCCGGACTCCGTGTTCCGGACCATGCTCGCCGTGGTCCACCAGGTGCGCAAGCTGGACGACCGGACCGTCGTGATCATCACCCGGCGCCCCCAGCCGGTCCTGATCCGGATGCTGGCCCTGGTGAGCATCATCCCGGCGGGGTTCCGACCGGAGCGGGACATCCGGGGCACCGGCCCCTACATGATGACCCGCTACATTCCCCGCCAGGAATTATCCGCGGAGTATTTCCCGCAGTACCACGGGCCGGTGCCGGAATTCCAGGCCGTCACCTGGCGGTTCATCATCGACGACCAACAGCGCGCCCAGGCGCTCATCGACGGGCGCATCGACCTGGACTCCGACCTGGCCGCGGCCGATGAGGAGCGCGTCAAGTGGCAGAACCACCTGGCCGTCGCGGCCTGGCACGGCTCCTCCGTCACCTGTCTCAACCTGAACGTCGGGGGCGATCCCCGCACCAATCCCCTGGCCGACCGCCGCGTGCGGCAGGCCATCTCGCTGGCCATCAACCG
>JAAYUB010000132.1 GCA_012517875.1 Acidobacteriota bacterium
CCGCCTGACAGCGCTCCTGGCGCTGCTGCTGCTGGCGCTGCTGGCGGGCGCGGCCGCGGTGATCTACTGGGCCGAGACCCCGGCCGCGCGGCAGTCGGCGGCGGAGCTGGAGCGGATCGGGCCGCTGCCCGTTCGCTGGCTGTCGCTGTTCGTGGCCGCGGCGGCGATCGCCGGCGGAGCGGGGCTGCTTCTGTTCTCCGGCTACATTCGCGGCGTGGTCCGGCGCCTGCGCCGGGTCCAGGCGGCGGCGCTCGCCATCGGCGACGGCGATTACGACGCGCGCATCGCGCTGGCGGGCCGCGACGAGGTGGGTCAGCTGGCCGACGTCCTGAACAACATGGCGGCGGAGCTGAAGGAAAAGGACGCGCTCAAGCGGGAAAAGGGGACCATGGAGAAATTCATCTCCCAGTCCACCCGGACGATGATCCAGAAATCGGGCAAGGACGGCGAGGCGGTGAATCTCGGCGAATGCCAGGAGATCGACCTCAGCTTCCTGTTCGCCGACGTCCGGGGCTTCACCGCCTTCGCCGAAGCCCATCACCCCATGGAGGTCATGGCCACCCTCAACGCCTATTTCGACCTGCAGTACCAGGCCATCCGGAGCCACAGCGGCGACGTGGACGACTACGTGGGCGACCAGGTGATGGCCCATTTCGGCGGCGGCGCCCGCGGCGGCCACCGGATGCGGGCGTGCCGCGCGGCGGTGGCCATCCGGGAATCGATCCGCCGGCTCAACCGGGAGCGGCGGAACAACGGTCTGCCTGTGTTCGAGGTGGGGATCGGCGTACACTCCGGCCGGGTGGTCACAGGCACCATCGGAGCGTCGAAACGGATGGACTTCGCCTGCGTCGGCGACGCGGTGAACACCGCCGCCCGCCTCTGCGGCGCGGCCGCGCCGGGCGAGATCCTCGTCTCGAAGGCCCATGCGGCCGGCCTCGGCGACGCGGTGCGCCTCGGCCGCCCCGGCACCATCCGGCTCAAGGGCAAGCAGGAGCCGCTGGCGGTCTGCGAGCTGCTCGACGCCGGGGAAGGACGGCGATAGAGGGGTGAACGGGTGAACGGATCTGAGGATTTGTGCTCGTAATCGAGACTCGAGGCTCGTTCCCGATTTTCTGATTTCGGATATCGGACTTCGGACATCGGATATCGGACCTGGGACCTGGGTTCCGGGCCCTGGATCAGGGAACCCGGCTCATGATGCCCACACCCGCGAACATTCAAACCGCTCGACAACGAGTACGATTACTAATTTCGATTACGCTCACGATTACGAATGACGAGCACGAACCAGCAACCAGCAACTGATTCTGAACCTGGAACCTTCGAACTTGTGAACCTGCGAACCTTCAAACCTTCATACTTTGAAACCTTCAACCAGATCGATTACGATTACGAATCTCGAGCACGAAATCCGATGACCGATTTCCGAAGTCCGCATTCCGATGTCCGCGAGCGAGCCCCGTTCTTCCCCTTGACCCGGGCGGGCGCCCTCTGCGAAGATACCTCCACCGCCCGATCCGCCGCCGGAGGGAGCGGCCGAAGGAACGCCCCTGGAGGTGCCGCCATGCTCAGCGAGGAGACCCTGGCCATCCTGGCCAAGACTGAAATCTTCGAGGGGCTGCCATACGACGAGCTCCGACAACTGGGACGGTTCGCGTTCGAGCTCACGGCCGGCGCCGATGACATGATCCTCGCCGAGGGGGTTCCCGGCGACGCGCTCTACGTGGTGCTGGAGGGACGGCTGCAGGTGGCCCTGCTCAAGAGCAAGCCCGGCCAGCCCGCCCGGCGGTACAGCGACGTGAGTCTCAACGAGCTCAAGCCCCACGACTGCTTCGGCGAGTATTCGCTCTTCGACCGGCAGCCCGCGTCGGCGTCGGTGGTGGCGCGGGAGCGGTGTCGGCTCATCAAGCTGACGCGCGCCAACTTCGACCAGTTTCTCGCCGATAAGGACGGGGTGGCCCGCATCATCTACTACAACCTGCTCCGGATCCTCATCCGGCGGCTCCGCAAGAAGGACCAGGAGCTCGACCTGACCCTCGACTACGATTAGCGGCCCCATCCTTCGCCGGATCCATTCGCATCACCGGCGCATCATATGGACAGCAGCAGCCGGCATTCCCTTCCAAGCGCCGGCTTCGGCCACAACGGACCCGGGAGGCGGCCATGATCCAGACCGTGGCGGCGCGGCGGCGTCATTTTTCGGATTTCGACTGGCTGAAAACCTATTGGCTGTTTTCCTTCGCCGATTACTACGATCCGGCCAACATCCAGTTCGGTGCCCTGCGGGTGTACAACGACGACGTGGTGGCGCCGGGCACCGGCTTTCCCACCCATCCCCACCGGGAGATGGAGATCGTCACCGTGGTCCTGGACGGGGAGATGACCCACGCGGACAGCATGGGCAACCGCACCGTCATCGGTGCGGGAGACGTGCAGCGCATGTCCGCCGGCACCGGGCTGACCCATTCCGAGTTCAACCTGGCGAAGGGACCGGTGCATTTCCACCAGATCTGGCTCTATCCAGACCGGCGGGATCTGACGCCCACCTACGACCAGCGCCATTTCGAGCCGGAGGCGTGGCGAGACCGGCTGCTGCCGGTGGCCTCCGGGCAGGGATTGTCCGGGGCCGTGTCCTTCCACACCGATGCCACCATCTATCGCTGCGACCTGTCAGCGGGACGCACCCTCGACGTCCCGGCCGCCGAGAACCGCCGCCTGTTCCTCTACCTGATCGCCGGCCGCCTCGATGCCAACGGCAGCCCGCTGACGGCGGGCGACCAGGCGCGGATCGACCTGGAGCCGGCACTGGCGCTCCGGGCCGCCGGCGACAGCGCCTTCGTGCTCATCGACGTGCCGTCATGTCGGGGCTGGGGCTACGACCGGAAGACCCTGTCAGGCGCCCGGGCCTGAGCGCGGCTGGCTCTGCCGCGGCATCGCTGAACGGGCAGAGGGTTCTTACATGGACGGCTGATCGGGCCGCAGCGGCCAGTCGGCGAAGGGGGCCATCGCGC
>JAAYUB010000133.1 GCA_012517875.1 Acidobacteriota bacterium
GGCCAGTTGCGCCAGCCGGCGCAGGAACTGTATCTGAAGAACCGGCTCAAGGGGCATCCGGCCAGCTGCGCCAAGCTGCGCGCCCGCGCCGCCGCGAGCGGCAGCGGCGCCGAAAGCGCCTGCGCCTGCGCGTTCGGCGACAACCCGGGCATCTATCCCAATCCGCTGCTTCACCTGAACGGTTTCCAGCCGTCGGGACCCGCCGTCGATCCCACGGTCAGGGACCAGGCCCTGCGGATTCAGAACCTGGTGCGCCGTTACCTGGATCTGCGGGAGAAGCTGCGCCGCCTGGATGCCGAGTTCGGCGAGGTGGAAAAGCAGGTCCTGGAACTGTTCCGCGGCGAGGGCGTGGACAGCCTGCCCACGCCCATGGGCACGCTGCGGCTCGTCCACCGCGACGACGGCTCGCCCCGGATGGTGCTGGAGCTGTGAGTCGCTGCGGTTATCGGTGCGCCGACGGTTGATCTGGCCGGCCCCTGCAGGAAAGGTGCTCGGACCGGGATTGGCCGATACCCGCTATCCGAAGTCCGACGTCCGGTTGACTCGATCGATCCGTTGGCTGGAGGGCCGATGTCCGTCGTCTATCTCGTGCGCCAGGGCACCACGTTGCATCGGAAGGACGGCAGCCTGCTCCTCTGCCAGGGGAAGCGGCCGGTGGAGAAGATCCCCGCCGACGAACTCGACCGGCTGGTCGTCCTGGGCGCCGTGACCCTTTCGCCCTCGGCCGTGTCGTTCCTCTTGAGCCGCGGCATCGATACGGTTTTCCTCAGTTTTTACGGGCGCTACCTGGGCCGGTTGAACGCGGGCACCCGGAAGAACGTGTACCTCCGGCTGCAACAGTACGATCGGCTGCGCGACGCGCCGTTCCGCCTGGCCATGGCCCGGCAGATCGTCCGGGCGAAGGTTCTCAGCCAGACCGGGGTGCTGGAAAGCCGCCTCAAGGACGGCCCGAACCCGGTGCTGTCCCGGGGGCGCGAACAGCTGCTCGAGGCCGCCGCGGGGGCTGCCCGCGCCGGCGATCTGGCGTCGCTCCGCGGCTTCGAGGGCCGGGCCGGGGCGGTCTATTTCCGCTGTCTGGAGGAGCTGCTGCGCACCCCCGATTTTGTCTTTCACGGCCGCAACCGCCGGCCGCCCAAGGACCCGGTCAACGTGATGCTCAGTCTGGGGTACACCCTGCTCCTGGCGGCGCTGGAGCGGGAGGTTGAGCAGTCGGGGCTGGACCCCGGCGTGGGGTGCTTCCATGAACTGGAATACGGCCGCCCCTCGCTGGTGCTGGACCTCCAGGAGGAGTTCCGGGTGCCCGCGGTGGACCTGGTGGTGCTGCGCGCCTGCAACCGGCGGGTGATGCGCCTGCAGGACTTCTACTTTCCCGACCGGATGGCGGAGGAGGCCCGGGATCTGGCCGAATTTTCCGAGCTGAGACGCGAAGCGCCGGTGGTGCTCACCTACGAGGGCTACCGCAAGTTCATCGGCTTGTTCGAGAGCCGCTGCGGCGAGCGGCTCAGCGTCCGGACCCTGTCCGGCGGGGAGGGTGCCGCCGGCGGGAGGCGGCACGAATTGCGCGCGCTCTTCCGCCGCCAGGTGGCCCGCTACGTCCGCGCCGTCAAGGGCGAGGAGGAATACGAGCCCGTTGTCTGGGATTCGCGGCGCTAGTGGCGGCCGATGGTGAGGAAACACGCCGAGACCGCTCGCCGTCCGGCCCGGCCATGATCATCTCAAGGAGGATGCCAATGACCATCACCCATTCATCGCTGACGTGCAGCGCGTGTTCCCGTCGGGTGCCGCCGGAGCTCGTGGCCGCCTGCCCGGTGTGCCACCGGCGGTATTGCCGGGACTGCGGCGGGGCGACCTGCGAGCTGGACCACATCCTGTGCCACCCGATCGGCCCGAAGGAGTCGATGATCTCCATGGTGCTGCGTTGCCCCCGGGATCACGCGCTGTTGAAGAAGCCGAACACCGATCCGTACATCGAGAACCTGCGCCGGCTCGAAGGGATGGATTGGGAGCGGCGCTCGGTGGATCCGGCGGACGAACTGGCCGGCGCCGTGAACTGGACCCGCGAAGTGGTCGCGCTGGCCCGCCGCTGCCTGGCCATCGGCCTGACCTTCCATCCCAACCCGGCCACGACCTTCGGGGTGCTGGGCGCGGCGCTGCGGCGGATGCAGGGGGGCGACGGCGACGACTATCTCCGCCGCTGCGAGGCGGACTTCGGCAAAAAGGTTTTCTCGCCTCGCGTCGCCCGGGAGTTGATGTTCGGCCTGGCGGCCGCCATGCAGCTCCGCGAGAATCGCGCCGAGCAGCGGCAGGCGCTGATGGTGGCCCGTCAGTTCCTGCGCACCTGGTCCGACATGTGACGACGGCGCCCAGTGATGCGAAAACGCTTGGGCGGAACGCCTCATCCGGGCTACAATGAGGTGACCGGGAGCGCTCGATGCCCTGCTGGGCTGCTGCGCGAGCGTGCTCAGCGGCAGTTTCAGACGAATCGCCCGTGGATGTGACCGCAGGATGTATCCAACGGTGAATCAGTCAGTTGATCTGTTCCCCGGGTATGGTACGGTTCCGGTGGCGCCCCTTGCGGGTGCGTTGCCGCAAAACGCTTTCGGAACCACTCGTTTTTCAGACGATTACGTGGCCAGCTAACCGACTGAAGGCCCCGACTACAGGGGATTGCGACTTAATCTAATTCGATTCCGGCGTCGATTACCGCATCAC
>JAAYUB010000134.1 GCA_012517875.1 Acidobacteriota bacterium
CACGATGCCATCGGGATCCGGGAAGGCGCGGGACTCCGGGCAATGGCGTGGTTGGGCCGCTGGCGGCGCAAACCGAATGCAAAGGATGATCCATGACGTTGAAACGGATCGCGCTGCTGCTGGCGCTCACCCTGGTGCTGACCGGGGCGCTGGGCATGCTGGTTCAGCGGACCGGCGCCGGTGGTGATCGGGCCCGGGTTGTTGCGCCGGCGGCGCCGCCGGCGGCGGAATCACGTCCGCGGACGGTGCGGGAAGCGATCGCGCCACGCACGGTGATCGGAGACTACCTGGGCCGTTATGGCGTCACGCCGACCGAAGTGGAGCTCCTGCTCGGCGCCGTCCGTCCGGTGTATGACCTGACCATGATCCGCGCCGGCCATTTCCTCGATTTTCAACTGACCGGCGACGGACGGCTGGATAGTTTCCGTTACGGCATCGACGCCGACGGTTTCCTGCAGGTGGATCGCACCGAGTCGGGCTGGATGGCGGTTCGGAAGCCCCACCCGTACATGTTCACCGACTGCTGCGCCGCCGGGGTGATCACCGACCATTTGTTCGGCGCCGTTGCGGACCTGGGTGAGCAGCCGCAACTGGCGGTGGCACTGGCCGAACTCTTTGCCTGGGACGTGGATTTTTACGCCGATTTGCGCGAAGGCGACTCGTTCCGGATCCTGTTCCAGAAACGGCTCCTGAACGGGCAGCCGACCGGCTACGGGCCGATCCTGGCCGCGGAGTTCGTCAACCAGGGGCAGGCCTACCGCGCCTTCCGGTATGTCCATGCCGACGGCAGGACTGAATACTACACGCCGGCGGGCGAGTCGGTGCGCAAGGAGCTGCTCAAATCACCGCTCAAGATGGGCCGGCTCACCTCGCGGTTCTCGCACCGCCGCCGCCACCCCACGCTCAAAATCTACCGACCGCACTTCGGGATCGACATCGCGGCGCCCGTGGGCACACCGGTCCACGCGGCGGGCGACGGCACCGTCGCGTTCGCGGGCTACCGCGGCCAGGCCGGGCGGATGGTCGAGGTCCGGCATGCCCACCGGTTCACCACCCAGTACCTTCATCTGTCGCGTTACGCTGCGGGGATCCGGCCGGGCGCGCGCGTTCGTCAGGGGCAGGTCATCGGCTATGTGGGCTCGTCGGGCGAATCCACGGGACCGCACCTCGACTACCGGATCAAGCAGAACAACGCCTACGTCAATCCCGTCAGAACTCAGTTTCAACGGGCCGAACCGCTGCCGGCCGACCGGCTGCCGGAGTTCCAGCGCTTGGTGGTCGCGTACGGCCGCGTCCTCGGGGTGGAGGGCGAACTCCAGCAGTACTATCTGGCGCGGCTGTGGCCGACGGATGAGGACCCGTTCTGGGCCCGCCAGGCGGCAAGGTGATAGTGAACAGATAACAGTGAGGCGATCGGGGGTGTGAGTCAGCAGGTTTCGGAAAATTCTGAACTTGACTCTTATCTCATAAGTCCCCTCAGGACTTGTCCTTATCGTCGTCCTTTTTGAGGGTGGGTTTGGACGGCGCCGCATCGGGGTCTTCGGTGCCGGAGGGGACGTCGGTGTCGGTGCTGCGCTTCAGGGTGGGTTTCCCGCCTTCTTTCTTGCCATCATCGCCGGCACCGCCGGTTTGGCCGGACTGGGCCAACAGGGCGTTGTCGTACGCCTTCAGCCGAGCCTTGATCTCGTCGAAGGTGGATGAGGTGACGATGTACTTGGGCTTGGGCGGCAGGCAGTCGGCAATCTCCTTCTGAACGTAATCGATGCGATCCGGCGTGGGCGGATGGGTGCGGAACCAGCTCGCAAAGCGGCCCGGCTGCTTCTTCTCCATGGCCATCATCTTCTCGAAGAACGACAGGTAGCCGTTGGGGTCGTAGCCGGCGTGCCAAGCGTACTGGGTGCCCAGGATGTCGGCTTCCTTTTCGGACCCGCGGGTGATGCCGAGGATCTGCAGATTCAGCGACAGGCCGAGGGCGTTGCGCAGCGCGATCCCGCCCACGCCGCCCACGAAGATCGAGGGGATCGACGCCCACTGGAGCAGCTCCATTTTTGTCAGGCGTTCGGTGGCGTGCCGGGCGGCTACGTGCGCGATTTCGTGGGTGATCACCCCCACCAGTTCGTCCTCGGTGTCGGCCGCCTGGAGCAGGCCTTTGTTGATGAACAGGTAGCCGCCGGGCAGAGCGAAGGCGTTCACCTCGTCCGAATCGAGCACCTTCACGTGGAACGGCACCTTGGCGTCGCTATGGCGGACCAACTCCTGGACCAACCCATTCACGTAATCGTTCACTTCGGACATGTTCAAGAGCCGGGCACTCTGATCGATCTGGGCCGCGTACTGGGCGCCGATCTGGATCTCCCGTTCGTAGGAGATGAAATTGGGAAACAGCAGGTAGACGCGGCCGTTGATGTCCCGGGCGCCGATGTTCTCCACGTCGGGGTAGGAGCAATCCTTGGCCATCTCCCACGGCGGCAGCTGGGTTTCGTCCGCGCCGGGCGCCGCCGGCGCGGCGCCGGCCGTCAGAGCCAGGATCAAGGCGAGTGTCAACATGCGCATATCCACCTCCTGAGGTGGTCGTCACCGGTAGAGATGAGCCGTTTCGCAGAAAGGTTCACGAGAGGCGCTCCGGTGGCCTGCCAGAGTGTACGCAGGCGGCGGCGACATGTTTGCGGCAACCGGAGCGGCCGCTTCACATCTGGTAGCCCCGTTCCTTGCCGATCAGTTTCACCGGCAGCCGGATTTTCCGGCCGTCGCGGTACAGGGTGACGGTGACGGTTTCGCCCAGGTTCTTGTTGAGCATGTAGCTGGTGAAATCGGCCTGACCGGTGACCGCGCGGTCGTCCACGGCAACGATGAAATCACCGCCGATGATCAGCCGGGAGAAGCCCAGTCGCACACGCTGCGTGCCGCCCTGGATGCCCGCCTGGCTGGCGCTGCTTCCGGGTTCCACATAGGCGACCAGCACGCCGATCTCCTCGGGCAGCTTCAGGTAGCCGGCGAGCTGGGGATCGATGTCCTGCCCGTAGACGCCCACCCAGGGCCGGCGGACCTTGCCGTACTGGATCAGGTCGGCGACCACCCGCCGGACGGTGTCAGCCGGCACGGCGAAACCGATACCGATGCTCCCGCCGCTGGTGGTGAAAATGGAGGTGTTCACGCCGATCAGCCGGCCGGCGGCGTCGATCAGCGGGCCGCCGGAATTGCCCGGGTTGATGGCGGCATCGGTCTGGATGACGTTGTCGATGATGTATCCGGCCCGGGACTTGATGCTCCGGCCCAGGGAGGAAATGATCCCGTGGCTCATGGTGCGGGTGAGCCCGAACGGATTGCCGATGGCGAACACGTGCTGGCCCACCTTCAGATCGGCCGACGTCCCCATGGGCAGCGGTTTGAGCTGGCTGGCCGGGGCCTTGATCCGGATCACCGCCAGATCGTCAATTTCATCAAAGCCCACCACCTCGGCGGGATACTTCAACTTGTCCGTCAGGCTGACGAGGATCTGGTCGGCTTTCTCGATCACGTGGTGGTTGGTCAGGATGTGACCGTCGGTATCCAGGATCGAACCCGAGCCGGTGCCCGACTCGCGGTACGGTTCGAAGAAGAAGTCATATGACACCTCGATGGTGGTGATGTTGACCACCGACGGGCTGAGCTGCTCATAGATGCGGATGCCCGTGGCTTCGTCCGGAGTTGGCGGTGCGGCAGCCGTGGCTTCAGCCAGGCGGGGCGGCTGGGTGGGTCCGGGAGCCGCCGGGGTTGCGGGTCCGCCCAGATGGTAAAACAGCAAACCGGTGAGTGCGCCGCCGATGAGGCAGCCGAGCACCAGGATGGCCAGCACGGAGCGTTTGGTCATGACGGCTTCTCTCCACAAAAAAAAGGGCCAGCATACACTGGCCCGTTCAAAGTCCGTTAGGCGGCGAAGCTATTTGGGGGCCGGCGCGGCTGGCTCCGCCGGAGCCTGCGCCTCGACCGGCAGGTCGAGCTTCCATTTCTTGATCAGCTCGTCGAGCTCACCGCTGTCCTTGAGCTTCTGGATGATCCGGTCCACTTCCGTCTTGAGCTCGACGTCGTTCGGCCGGAACACCACCCCGTATTCCTCCTGGGTCAGCAGCCCGCCCACGAGCTTCAGATTGGTGAGCATCCGGATGTCGAACTGGACGGTGGGGGCGTCGCCGACGACCGCATCCAGCAGCTTCCGATTCAGCTCGAACAGGGCGTCGTCGGGAGAGTCGAACTGGACGATCTGGAGCTCGCCGGGACCCATCTTCATCAGGAACTGCTCGGCGGTGGTTTCCTTCTGCACGCCGACCTTCTTGCCCTTCAGGTCAGTCGCCGACTTGATGTCCTCATTTTCCTTCCGGACGGCGATGATCTGGCCGGTGGTG
The DNA here is from genome assembly GCA_012517875.1 of Acidobacteriota bacterium. Taxonomy (NCBI): domain Bacteria; kingdom Pseudomonadati; phylum Acidobacteriota; species Acidobacteriota bacterium. Next base: position 4,383 of record JAAYUB010000134.1, read on the forward strand.
TAGTACGGGATGGAAAACAGGAATGTCTTGGTCCGCTCCGGGGTGATGGTCACGGCGTTGACCACCATGTCCACCTCATTGGTCTGCAGGTACTCGAAGCACTGTTCGAACTGCTTCTTGATCCACTGGGTTTTGACGCCCATTTCTCTGGCCACCGCTTCAGCCAGTTCGTAGTCGAAGCCGGCCACGCCGGTGCCTGAACCGAATTCGAAGGGCGGATTGACCGGGTGCGTCGCGATGATCAGCTTGCCTTCTTTCTTGATCTTTTCCAGGGTGTTTTTGGGCGCCCCGGGACCGCAGGCGGCCATGAGGACCAACAGGGCCAAAATCAAAACAGGGGCTATGATTGCGAGCTTTTTCAAGTTGTCCTCCTCGACATCCCGACTCGAATCAGAAGGTAAGATGTAACATACTCTCGCCGCCGGGGCAAAATCAAGTCAAAAATGCCTCCGCCGGTGTCCCGGGCAACCGACAGGACATGCACAGGGCGTCCTCGGGCGGCGCGGCGTAATACCCGCGCCGGACCCGATTCGGGGTGAACCCGTGGTGGGTGTACAGCGCGATCGCCGCACGGTTGGAGACGCGGACTTCCAGATGGCAGACCGAGACGCCGGCGGAAGGGAGGCCGGCCAAGGCGCCGCGTAGGAGGCAGCCGCCGAAGCCGCGCCGCGTGAATTCCGGCAAAACGCCCATGTCGAGGATCTCGGCCTCGGGCGGGATCACCTGATACAGGATGAATCCCACCGGATGCCGCGCCAGCGGGGGGACCAGCAGCAGGCGGACGCGGGTGGCCGGACGGCGCCACAGGGCGTGGATCTGACTGAGCGTGGGGGGCGTCAGCCCGGTTCGAACCGCGATCCGGTGGATGCCGGCAGCGGCAAATACGTCCAGGGCGCGGTGAAACCGGTGGGCCAGCATGATCGGATCAACCGGTGGGGATCGGCCGGCGGATGTCCGGCGGCCGGATATAAAACGCCTCCGGCGCCTTCGCTCCGGCGAGCGCCGCCGGTCCGGCCCGGCCGATCTCCACGGCGAGGATGTCGACCGGCCCCAGCGGGTGTTGGCCGGCCGGGACGAATGCGGCTGGAGTGTCCGGCGCGTTTGTTTCCTGCAGCAACGGAAGGGCGGAACCGATCAGCGCCGCGCCCGGATGCGCCGCCAATACCGCCCGCGTCCCGTCGAGGTCGCGCTCGCCATACGGCGCATGCAAGGTCAGCCGCCCGCCGTCCCGGTGAAACACCGCGCCGTAGATGCGGCCGCGGCGGGCGTCCAGAAAGACACCCACCGGGCCGTCGGGCAGCGACGGGTGCCGGGCCAGCAACTCCATGGCATTGCGTCCGACAACCGGGATGCCCAGCGTGTCCGCCAGCCCCAGTGCGGTGGCAATGCCGATCCGGATGCCGGTGAACGAGCCCGGACCCGTGACCACGGCGACAGCCCCCAGCTCCACCAGGCGCCAACCGCTGAGAGCCAGCACACGGTCGACGCTGACCAGCAGCGTCTCGGCATGCGGGGAGTTATCGCGAAGTTCCAGCCGCCGGTGGAGCATCGAGCCTTCAGCCGTGGCCAGCGCCTGGACGGGCGTTGTGGTGTCGAGGGCCAGAATCCGCAACGATGGCGCGATGTGCATCGGTCCGCCTGGGGGGCGCCTGCGGGCGCCCGGTCAATGGGTGTGGAAACCCGCCGGAAAGCCTTTGTTCGGGAACGCTCGGCGCAGCGCGCGGGCGATCTCGCGGATTTCCTGAATATCAGTCAACGGCGTGCCGTGCTCAGCCAGCTCGTCGATGGAGACGGTGTGGGTCTGCGGAAACAGGAGGTTGCAGAATCGTCGCTCGAATGCGCTGAGCCGGTGCAGCATGAGCGTGATCATGGCATGATGTTGTCCCTTGCGTGCCATCTCGCTGTAGCGGCGCCGGATCTTTTTCTGGTCAAACTGGTCGTCGAGTTGCATCGGCAGGAGGAAGCTGAGGCGGTTGGCCAAGCCGCCGCTGATCTTGTCGATATCGTCGAATATGCCGCTCACGGGGTATTCCTTGTACCGCTCGGGCGGCGATAAACGAAGATAGAGCACTTCCCGGGCGGTGGTGACCAGCTTGGCGTTCGTGCTGAGCAGATCGTTGATGTAGATCCGGAACCGCCCGCGAAAGATCAGCCGGTCGCTCTCCGCCATCTCCGGTTCGTGCGAGTTGGCGCCGATCAGAGGGGCCAGTGAGCGGGACATATACTCGTAGTACTGCTCGCGGAGGGTGGGGTTGACCTGATAAAAATCGTCCGGTTTGTCCAGTGTGGGCGGCATACACTCGTAGATGTCCTGAACGGCCAGGGGGACCTCTTCGGCCGGCTCCTGCGGGAACCCGGTTGTTCCCATCCAGATCCCCAGCAACAACCCCGTGATGACGCGGCAGGTTCTCTTCATGAGGCGTCAATCCTTCGGCCAGAAGATCAGAATCAGCGGCACGAGCGCCAGGCGGTACCAGGCGAACGGCCGGAGCGTCGCGCGGCTGAGCAGGTGAATGAAACCTTTGACCGCCAGCCACGCCGAGGCGAACGCGATCACGAAGCCGACAAGGAGAAACAACAGGTCGCCAGCGGACAGCTCGGCCCAACTGCCGGCCAGCTCGAAGCAGCCGGCCGCCAACAGGAGCGGCACGGCGGCGATGAACGAGTACTCAGCCGCCAGGCGGCGGCCGGCGCCCAGGATCATGGCACCCATGATGGTGGCGGCGGACCGGGAAAAGCCGGGCCAGAGGGACAGGCACTGGAACAGGCCGATGCCGAGCGCCGCTTTGAAATCCAGCTCGTCGAGGCTGGCGATGTGCGGGGCGGGCGGTCGGGCCTCGATGGCCAGAATGGCCACGGCGCCCACAGCCAGGGCCCCGGCCACGGTCAGGGGCGTGAACAGGTGCGTCTTGATCAGCCGATGGACCAGCAGACCTAGCAGGGCGGCCGGCGCCGACGTGGCGGCGAGCAGCAGCAGTCCCCGCCAACCGGAAAACCGGCGGGCGGGATCAGTGCGGAGCAGCCCCGTGAAACGCCGCCAGTAGATCACAACCACCGAGAGAATCGCTCCCATCTGGATGACGATCTCGAACGTGGCGGCCTTGGGTCCCTTGAAATCGAGGAGGTAACCGGCCAGGATGAGGTGGCCCGTGGAGGACACGGGCAGGAACTCGGTCAGTCCTTCGACGAAGCCCAAAATCATGGCGGCGGCAAGTGAGATCATGAGGCGTTCTCCGGCGTGCTCTTGGCCTGTTTGAGTTGCGTGTGGAGGCGTTTCACCTGGTTCAGCATCCGGGTACGTTCGGGCACGTCGTACTTCACACCGGCGAACCGGGCCTCGTCGCAGTTGTTCAGGACCTGAAAAACGCTGTCAACGCCCTCGGCGTCGACGCCGCGGCGCCGGAGGACATCCCGCAACTCATCCTGAACCAGGGCGGCGGGCGCTACGCCGGCGGTTTCCTGGATGGACCGGATGAGCGCGTCCGACAGCAGGTCCCACAGTGAATCCGCCCCCCGATGGGCGGCCACCTCCTCGGCCTCCTTGAGCACGGCGTCCACCGACGGCGGCCGCCGCTTGAGCGCCTTGACCGTGGGCGAACGGCGGCTGAGCCAGACGCCGGCACCGACCATCACCGCCAGAGTGGCGGCCAGAACGATGAGGATGCCGACAAGCACGGGAGCGGGCGCCGCCGCCCTCCGGGCCGGCGCCTGGGTATCGGCCAGCGAAGCGGCCGGGTTGTCCAACTCCAGCACGTTGAAGCGCACCGGCTCCGTCGCCCGCTGCACATACTCCTGGCGGTCGGTGTCGAATGTCACGAACGCCACCGCGGGGAATTGGATCTGCCCGAGCCGCTTCGGGTACAGGAGGATTTCCCAGATCTTTTCGCCGCCGAACCGCGTCCGTGGCGGATTGTGGGACTGGTCCACGAACGGCTGGAAGCTTGCATGAACCGCGCGCACCGAAACGATGTTGAAATCCGGGTTGTCCAGCGGCATCTCCGGCGGCATCAGACCGCGGATGTTGCCGGAGCCCTTGATGGTCAGGTACAGGGGGAAAGCCTGACCGAGTTTGATTTTGGCGGAGGCATAATTGAGCGCCAATTGGTAGACGCCCACCTCGGTACGGGCGCGGGCGGCCCCGGGCGGTGCGGGTAGCGGCCGGACGTTGAACTGGAGCGGCTCGGTGCTCAGGGTCCGGTCCTCAGCCGCCGCGGCGCCGGGCGCGGACGATTCGCCGAGGATTTTCCAGCTGGCGGGCTCCACGGTGAACTGGCCCGTCTCCAGCGGGAAAAGCACGACCCGTTCCAGGATAAGCTGGTGATAGGTGACTCCCTGCCGGACGACCGTCTCAAGCGGGTTGTCCGCCTGCATGGGCAGCTGCTCGGCCCAGAAATGCTTGAAATCGGGTTTTTTCACCTGGACCGCCTTGCGTCCGAGTCCTCGGCTGGTGAGCAGCTTGTAGGTGACCAGGATCTGTTCGCCCAGATAGGGCGATGTCGTGCTGGCTTCGACGCTGAGCTTGATCTCAGCGCCGGGCTGGATGTCCACCCGCCGCTGGGCTGACGGCATCGTGGGGGTGGCGGCCGCCGCCGCCAGACGCCGCGAATTTTCCGTGCCGTCGGCGTTCAGGATCTTGATGTCGATGGGTTTGGACCGGAATTGAAAAGTGGGTAGCCGGACCTCGATGACGGGCACCGTGGTGACGCCGCTCTCCATCGGCACGTAGGACGCCACGAAGCGGAACAGGGTGACCGTTTTGCCGCCGATCCCGAAGGGGACGACGGAGCTGGTCTGATCCACCAGGATGCAACCCGGGATCTTCGGCCACTGGGGTGAGGACAGGGCCGCCAGGTTGACGCCCTTGATCTGCAGGGTGACGTTCAGCGTGTCCGACGGTGTCAGCGTAATCTTGCTGATGGTCAGGCGCACGTCGGGTTTGGCCTCGGCGGCAACGTCGGCCCGCAGCCAACCGGTGATGACGGTCAGGACGAGCAACAGCAGGGGGATCGACAACCGGGTGCGCATGGATCCGTTCACCAGTATGGGCCGCTGGTGTCCAGCGGGAGATGGCGCGACTGGGGCATGCGGGTCTGTTCTTGGTCCCGCAGGGAATCCAGTAGCCGGTCGAGCGGCTCGTCCGGCGGGCGAGGCTGTGACGTGGGCGGCGTCGGCGGCTCCCGGTGGCGGAGCAACAGCTCCAGGTTCCAGCGGGCCCCGAAATCGGCGGGCGTGTGCTCCAGGGCGAGCCGGTAGGCGGCCGCAGCCGGCTCGGAGCGTCCCTGCAGATGGCGGCAGCAGCCCAGGTTGTACTGCAAGTCACCGGCGCGGGAGCCCGATCCATTCCGACGGACGGCCGCCTCCAGAACGTTGACGGCCGCGTTGAGCCGGCCGCCCATGGCCAGCGCCGCGGACAGGTTGGCGGCGGCCAGCGTGTACGGTTCGCTGCCGGCGGGTGCTGCCTCCAGGCAGGCGCGGTAGGCGGCCGCCGCCCGGTCATAATCGCCGCTGCGGTAAAAGGCGTTACCCGTCTCGATCTGCCCGGCCCAACGGCTTGCGTCGCGACAACCGCCCAGGGCGGCGGGCAGGAGGATGACCAGGATCGCCACTGCCGCCGTCGGCACTCGGAACTCGCGGTCTCGCAGCACGAGCAAGGCCCCGAGGATGAGCAGGGCGAGTCCGGCGGCCCAAGGGGAGCGGTCACGGGCCCGCCGGGCTTTACCGAAGGTGCCGGACACCTGGTTTTTCAGGTTCTTGTCCAGAATTTCCCGCGCGGTGACCCCGACGGTTTCCAGCCGGTGGTAATCGCCGGCGAGGGACTGGGCCAGAGCCGTGAGGTGCGCTTCCTGAAGGCGGGAGCGGACGTACCGGCCGTCGCGGTCCTTGATCCAGCTCTGGAAGCGGGTGCGGGGGTCCTCAATGAACGCGCCGTCGGTGGTGCCGATACCGACCACGATCAGGTTGACGGCTTCCCGGCGCAGGGCGTCGATGACACGGGGCGCCGGCGATTTGAAGGACTCCCCGTCCGAAAGGAAGACGACCGCCAGCTGGCGGCCCGATTCCCGCTTGGCGATCATCCGCGACAGCGTGTCCATCGGGGCGTCGAAGTTGGTCCCCTGGCGGTTGAGCACCTCGGGGCTGATCTGGGTCAGCAGCCGGCCGATGATGTCCATGTCCGCAGTCATGGGGCAGACGGGGAATGCGCCGCCGGCGAATGCGATCAGACCTGCGCGCGCTCCGGGCAGCTCCTTGAGGAGGCTCAGCGCGAGGAAGGAAGCCGCCTTGAGACGGGACGGCGGCACGTCGCGCGCGGTCATGCTGTAGGAACAGTCGAGGACGAAGTAGATATCCAGCCCGCTCGTGTAAACGACCTGAACCTCGTCGCCCCAGCTGGGTCCAGCCAGAGCGATCAGGATGGCGACGGCCGCGGCCGGGATCAACCAGGCCCACCCGATCCCCGTGCGCCGCCGGCCCGGTGTCTGCGGCAGGAAGCGGCGGCGCTCCGCGTCGGACCGCCGCCACTGCCAGTACAGCCAGGCCAGCCCGACGGCCAGCGCCAGCCACGCCAAACTCAGCAGGTATGTGTTCCGAAACACCATGGGTGATCCTTCAGATCCTTCCCAATATAACATACCCCCCGGACTCCGACCAACGGACTTCCCGCCCCGGTCGAGAGTCGGCCGGCCACCGATCCATCCGACACCGCTTGCGGCACAGGCTTGACAGAGGCGTTAAGGTGGTCTATAAAAATGACACTTCTGAATGACACGGCGGCAACATTCGTTGGGTGGGAGGCAGCCCATGCTGTTCAGCAAACGCAAGAAAACCATCATCACGCTCGGGATCGGGCAAGCGCCTCAGGGAGTGGCCACTCCGCCCACCCAGCCGGCTGCCGCCACCCGACCCGAGCCGGCGCAAGTTCCGTCCGAACCTGAGCCGCCGCGGCGCACCGAGGCACCCGTCCCGCCGCCGGTGGTGATCGCCGACAAACCCGCACCGACGCCGCAGCCTGCGGCGCCGCCGGCCGTCGAACCCGTCCTCCCGGCGCCGCCGGCAGCAGTCCCGGCGGAGGTCCCGCGGCCTGCGGCAGCGGCCGAAGCTCAGGCGACGGTGGCGCCGGCGCCGAAACCCGTTGGAACAGAAGCTTCCCCGCGGCCCGAGGCCGCGCCGCCAGCCGTGCCGGTGGGAGATGTCCCCCCGCAGATCCTGGAGGTGCCGCCCGCCGAGTTCGAGATTCAGGCCGAAGAGGTGCCGGGCGAACCGGCTGGATTCATCCAGTGCCCGTTCTGCCTCAAGAACAGCCGGGTGGGACTGACCCACTGCGAGTCGTGCGGCAACCTGATCGAGAGCACGCGGTTGCCGGCGGAACTGGAGCCTGAAGCGGCGGTTCCGGAGCCCGCGGCGCAGACCGCGCTCGGATCGGTCCTGGTGGAGCGGCCCGACCAGGCGGACACCCAACGCCTGGCCCACCACCCCGTGCCCCAGATCCTCAAGGAAACCACGCTATTCACGCCCGCCATGCTCCGGCTGCAGCCGGAACAGGGGCAGACCGGGGAAAAGACGTACAACTTGAACATCGGTGACAGCACCATCGGGCGCGGCCTCGACAACACGCTGGCGTTCCCCGACGAGGAGTTCATCAGCCGGCGTCACTGCAGCATCGGCTACCACAAGTACCAGTACGTCTTGAAGGATCATGACAGCGCCAACGGAACGTATGTGAACGACGTCCGGATCCGGGAGACCATCCTTCGGGACGGCGATTGCCTGCAGATCGGCTCAATGCGTTTCATTTTCGACGATCCCATGGAGCGGATCAAAAAGAAGAAGGCCGCCGCCGGCGAGGAGTGAGCCGATTGGGTAGCGGACCGATCGGGCGAAGGCCATTTATTTGTTGAAATGGCTGAATTGCATCGTGTAAGATGATCCTGTCGAATGAGTCAGACGGGATGAGGAGTCGCGGATGGGACATTCGAACATCGTCCTGTACGAAGAGGAATACCAGCAGATCAAGACCATCCTGGGCCGCCTCAACCAGGAGGCCAATGCCCGGGTGGTGTTCCTCGTGGACAAGAACGGCCAGCAGATCGCGGCCTGCGGTGAGATCGAGAACCTCGACACGACCTCGCTCGCGTCCCTCACCGCCGGCAACGTCGCGGCCACCGACGGCCTGGCCAAGCTCATCGGCGAGAAGGAATTCTCCATCCTGTTCCACGAAGGCGAGCGCGACAACATCCACATCTCCCTGGTGGGCAAGCGCGTAATCCTGGTGATCATCTTCGACGAGCGGTCCTCGCTGGGCCTGGTCCGGCTGCGGGTCAAGCGCGCCTCGATCGAGCTGGAGCGGGTCTTTGACACGATCGTCAAGAAGGTGGAGATGGAGCGTCAGGCTCAGGAGACCGGCACCGCCTCACCGTTCGCCGAGATCACGGACGAGGACATCGACAACCTGTTTTCCAGTTGATTTTGCGGGTAAAAGGGACCGACTTTGACTTTCATCAACTACGCTTCGCGGGAAATCAATTGTAAAATTGTCTATTACGGCCCCGGCTTGGGCGGGAAGACCACCAATATCCAGTACATCTACGACACCACCAATTCCGACTCCAAGGGCAAGCTCATCTCGCTGGCAACCGAAACCGACCGCACCCTCTTCTTCGATTTCCTGCCGCTGGACCTGGGCACCATCCGCGGCTTCAAGACCCGCTTTCACCTGTACACCGTGCCGGGCCAGGTGTTCTACGATGCGTCGCGCAAGCTCATCCTGAAGGGCGTCGACGGCATCGTCTTCGTCGCCGACTCGCAGGACGAGCGGATGGACGCCAATATCGAGAGCATCTCGAACCTGAAGATCAACCTCGTGGAGAACGGGTTCGACATCAACGCCATCCCATACGTCCTGCAGCTCAACAAACGCGACCTGCCCAACATCACGAACATCGACGACATGGTGAAGGAGCTCAAGGTCCGGGATGAACCCATCTTCGAGGCGGTGGCCATCAAGGGTATCGGCGTGATGGAAACGCTCAAGGCGGTGGCCAAGCAGGTGATCATGGAACTCAAGCGGGGCAGCAAGTAGGCCGGCCGACCCGCCCGTTCCTGTCAATAAAAAAATCGCCCGGCGCGCCGGGCGATTCGCATTTTCGGAGCACGGCCGCCGATCAGTCGATTTTGGGCGGCGGAATCACTTCGGGCGCCGTCACAGCGGCGCTCCCCGTCAGGCTGCGGGCGAATTTTTCGGGCAGCATGAAGATGAGGATGATCACGGGATAGGGCAAGCCGCAGCAGAGGCCAAAAGCCGGCTTGAATTTCGCGGTCATCACCATGGCGTTGACCATATTCTCGTCCAGGCCGCTGGCCATGTAGAGATCCATTTCGGCCGGCATGATGGCCAGGTAGTTGAAGGCGACGGAGATGATGGTGTAGGCGATGCCGATGCCGGCATACGCCAGCGAGAGCGTGCGCCCGGACGACTGGCGCTTGAGCAGGTGAAGTCCGGCAACCACGAGCAGGACGGTCATGAGCACACCGACGACAATGCCGATGTACATGTTCGCCTTCATCGCGGGCAAGGCCATCAGGTCATGTTGAATCTGCTGAATTTCCTCGGCGCCGGGAGCATCGCCGCCGAACGACATGCCGCTGCCGCCGGTGGCCAGGCTGATGACGCCGAAGATCAGCATGACGGCGCCCAGGCCGGCAAAGACGAGATGGATGATCCCGAACGTTTTCGCTACGCCGGGCGAGGACACTTCCTCGTTCATGAAGACCTCCTTGAAAGTTAATCCCTGCTGAGTATACGTGCGGACCGCAACGGTGTTGCCGGGTGCGAGTGTGCAATGCCGCTCATGGCCGATCACCGACAGTGTTTGTGACTGCCCCTCAGTATATCACGCCCGCTGGTTGTTGGAAAAAAAGAGGCTGCCGTGGTGCGGCAGCCTCGAAAACCGGCGGATGTCCGCACGATCAGTTGCTCGGGGTGGCGTACTCCCGGATCTGGTCCCGCAGGAAGAGCCGGGCCCGGTGGATGCGGGATTTGATCGCCGCCACACTGAGGTTGAGCATCTCGCTGACCTCTTCGTTGGAATACTGCTTGAGGTCGCGGAGCTGAAAGACCTCACGGTATTTGTCGGGGAGCTGCTCCATGGACTGGAGCACCTTGTCCATGAACTCCCGCTCGATCACCGATTCATCGGCGAATTTCCGCTTGTCCGGAATGATGGCGGTGAGCAGCGCCTCATCCCCGTCGGGCCGGCTGAATTCCTCGATGGGTATGTGCTTCTCCTTCCGCCGGGAGCGGAGTTTCATGAAGGCGTAGTTGACGGTGATGCGATATATCCAGGTATAGAACGACGAGTTGCCTTTGAACGTGTGGATCTTCCGGTAGATGGTGAAAAACACATCCTGGACGATTTCCTGTGCGTCGTTATGGTTCTTGACGATGTTGTAGGCGGTGTTGTAAATCTTGGAGTTGTAAGTCTCCATGATCTCCTCGAGGGCGGTCGCGTCGCCCTGGAGAAGTCTGTCCACATAGATGCGATCCGGGTTCACTTTCTTCATGGCCCCACCTCGAAGAATGTAAATCTTATGTCCAGTGATTTCAGAGATCAAATACTTGTATAATCTACTTCACTATTGGGAGCCTGTCAACAAATTTTTTTACACCGTCCCTCACCCGGGCAGACATCGATCGGAAGGCATGAAATCGGCGCACCGGGCGGCACAGACGGCAAACAACTTAAAATCAATTGATAGAATGTATTACGCTTTTTTCGAGACGGGATCAGATTCATCTTGACACCCGCTTCGGTCGCCGATTACACTGAGCCCGCAAAACTGCGTTAGGAGGTTCGCATGGCACACGTTATCAGTGACGAATGCACGGCTTGTGGAACTTGCCAGCCGGAATGCCCGGTGGATGCGATCAGCGAAGGCGACATCTACAAGATCGATCCCGATATCTGCACGGATTGCGGCGCGTGCGCCGAAGTCTGCCCCGTGGGCGCCATCTCCCCGGGCGAATAGCCGCCGTCTGTTCACCTGCCACCATCAACGGGGGCCGTCAGGCCCCTGTTTTTTTTCCCCCTGAGACTCCCCCAGGAATGCCGCTTCGTTGACCGCCAGCAGCGCCGGCTTCACGATCTGTCGCAACGCCTGCCGGATGTCCTCGCGCGCCAGCACGAACGGGTGCGCGTTCATGAACCGGCCCAGCAGAACCAGGTTGGCGATGCGCGGCTGGCCGAGCCGCAGGGCGACGGCGTCGGCATCGTGGACAAACACGCGGTAACCAACGGCCGCCAGTCGGCGGATCTCCGGTGCATCCGGATCCGGGTGATTCAGCACCACCTGCCCGTCGGCTCGCAGCTGCCGCAGGTGGGTGTACAGTTCGGAGCGTTCCAGCACGAATAGGGTGTCCACGCTGCCTGGGAACAGCACGGGGGAGCGGAAGGCGCCGATCTTCAACGAGCTGTACACCGAGCCGCCACGCTGACTCATCCCGTGGATCTCGTACGTGAAGACGGGCCGGCGCTGGATCTGGGCGGCGGTGTACAGGAGCCGGCTCAGGAAGAGCACGCCTTGTCCGCCCAGGCCGGCAATGAGAATCTGGTGGTCCACCCGCGCCTCCTTGAGAACCGGCGTGTTCATGGCTGCTCCCGGATCGCCCCGGACGGGCAGACGGTGATGCAGTTCCCGCATTGGGCGCAGATCCGGCGGTCTATGGCCGCCTTGCCGTCGGGGGTGGCGATGATCGCCGGGCACTGGAACACGTTCATGCAGACCTTGCAACCGGTGCAGGCGGCCGGGTCGACCCTCACCGGGCGTTTCACGGGCACACCGCCCCTGGGATCGTTGAGCACGCACGGATGCCGGAAGATCAGCACGGCGACGCCGCCGTCGGGCTGACGGGTGAATGCGTGCGCCGCCCGCAGCGCCTCGATGCACGCGTCCATTGTATAGGGGTCGCGGATTTCCAGGAAGCGCACGCCGCAGCCCCGGACGGCCTCCTCGAGCCGGACCGGCCGGCCCGGCGTGCCGTCGATCCGCACGCCGGTGGAGACGGCGGGCTGCATGCCGGTCATCGCCGTCACCTCATTGTCCAGGATGACCACGATGATCCGGCTGTCGTTGTACACCGCGTTGGCCAGCTGCGGCAGGCCGGAATGCAGGAACGTCGAATCGCCGATGGTGGCCACGACGGGTTGTTCCCGGCCGTCCTGGCGGTAGGCCTGGTGGATGCCCATGGCCAGGCCGATGGAGGCGCCCATGACCAGCACCGTGTCCACCGCCTTCATGTTGACGCCCAGAGTGTAGCAGCCGATGTCCCCGGTGTAGATGCCCTTGGGGAGCGCCTTGCGGATGACGTGGAACGAGTTGCGGTGGGGGCAGGCCGGGCAGAGCGTCGGCCGCCGGACCGTCGCCGGGGCCGGGTTCTCCGGGACCGTGATCGAAATAGCGGGCTGCTCGAGGAACCGGCACAGAATGTCGTCGAGCCGCTGGCCGTCGATCTCCCCTTCGGCGGGCACCTGGCCGTTGAGGCGGCCGGACACATGGCCGCGGTCGGCGATCTGCTGTTCGATCACCGGACCGGTCTCCTCCAGGACCAGCACCCGCTCGTGCCGGCCGATGAACGCCGCCACCGGTCCGGCGGGAAACGGGAAGGCGCAGCCCACGTGGAGCAGTGGCAGCGTCAGGCCGCGGCTCGCCGCCCAGTCCTGGATCATGCCGCGGAGGACCCCGCCGGCGATGATGCCGCAAACGCCCTCGCCCGGGTCGGCCCAGGTGAGCGCCCGCTCAGCCTCGACGTGGGCGCGGATTGCCTCCAGCTTCCGGTTCAGCTCCCGGTGCAGCTCCAGGCGGTACTTCGGCGTGGCGGCCCAGCGGTTGGGATTCTTGACGAATGCAGCGGGCGGGCAGGCGTCGATCGCCGCGTCCAGCGATACGGACTGGCGGGCGTGGCACACCCGCAGCGACGGGCGCAGGATCACCGGGATCTCGAAGCGCTCCGACAGGGCCACCGCCAGCTTCGCGTAGGCGCAGGCTTCCTGCGGCGTGGCCGGATCGAAGACCGGCACCTTGGCGAACTGGGCGAAGGCGCGCGTGTCCTGTTCGGTCTGGGACGAGTAGGGGCCGGGATCGTCGGCGCTCACGATCACGAAGCCGCCTTTGCACCCGGTGTACGCCGAGCTCATGAGCGCATCGGCGGCGACGTTGAGCCCCACCTGCTTCATGATCGTGGCGCTGCGCTTGCCCGCTAAGGAAGCCCCCAATGCCACCTGGAAGGCGACCATCTCGTTGAGTGACCACTCGACGGCGACCGCGGCGCCCAGTTCGGAGCGGATGGCGAGAACAGCCGGGAGGATCTCGGAGCTGGGCGTGCCCGGGTACGAGGTGACCACCTGACAGCCGCCGGTCACCAGTCCCCAGGCGACCGCCTCGTTACCCATGAGAACACGCTGATCCGGCATCGGTGGCTCCTGAAAGATGATCTGAAACAGTCAAGGCATGCAGGAAACCTCATTAAAACAGAACGCTGAGCTCAAACAAAGAAAAATATTGTCGCGGTTCCGTCCCCCCGCTATCATACCTGCGGATCGACCATGCACCGAGATCTGACCGCAACTTACCGGGACATGATGCCCGGCGTCCGGAGCCGGTTGGACGCCGCCGAACTCAGGCGCCGCCTCACCGCGGCGGACGTCGCCGTCCTGGACGTGGACGAGTGCATGATGCCCGGCTTCGCCCAGATCGCCCTCGGTCACCGCCTGTTGCGGGACGCGCTGAGCGGCGGTGGCCCGGCCGGGGCGCGCGCCGTCCGCATCGGGCGGCTGGTCGCACTGGGAGCCTGCCTGTACGGCCTCAAGCTGCTGCCCGGTGACCCGGTCCGCAAGAACCTCCGCCTCCACACCCTGTACGGGCGCGCGCTCCGGGGCGTCGAGCGCGCCGCGTTCCACCGGGTCATGCCGGACGTGTGGCGGTGCGTCTACCCGGAGGTGCGGTCCTGCCTGCGCCGCCTGGCCGAGCGGCGGCCCGTCGGCGTCATCTCGCTGGGTCTCGACTGCCTGCTCGACGGCCTCACCGCGGCGCTGGCTGAGGGCGGGAACCCAATCCCGTTCCGCTTTCTCGAGGGGAACCGGATCATCTGGCGGAACGACCGGTTCGCCGGCCTGGCGCCGCCGATCCGCCATGGGCCGCGGGACAAGGCGGCGGCCTTCGAGACGGTAGCGGTGCGCCATGGCTGGCGCGCGCCGCTCGTGGTCGGCCACAACGCCGACGAGACGGAGCTGTGTGTCATCGCCGAATCAGCCGGCGGACTCAGCATCGGCATCGGCGCCCGTCCGGCCCACCGGGACCAGTTCCACGTGCTGCTGCCCCGGGGAGCGTGGGATCGGCTGGAAGAGTTTCTCCACGCGTACGATGTGGGGTGAGCCGTCACGCGACCGGTACCTGACCGCCGGGCGCCGGCTGCAGCCGGTGGTCGTGCACAAAAAAACAGGGCGGCCGGTGCAGCCGCCCTGTGATTCCTGCCGCGGCAAAGGGATCAACGCAGGTGACGCTCCACCACAGCCAGGACCTCAGGCAGGTCCATGCCGATCTTGCGGAGATGTTCGGGCGTGGGCACGCCTTCGGGCGTCCAGCCCTTGCGTGCGTAGACGGCGTTCAACAGATGCTGGTATTGCTCCTCCCGGTAATGGCGCAGGATCCTGAGTTTTTCCTCGCTGCTCTTGCCGGCGGGATCGACGCCCACTTTCTCGCGCAGTTGCTGATCGTACCGGTCCTGCCGTGATTCATACTCCTCGACGGTGACCGGGCCCACCATCCGGAACGGCGGGATGTCGTCGCTGCGCCGGCCGCGCCCGAGGCGCATGCAGAGGACTTTCTGGAAGTTGTACACCCGCTCCGATTGCAGAATCAGTTCCTTCTTGTCGAGGTTCCCGCCGGTGATGGCGTTGTAAATGTCGACGTAGTTCTGAACATGTTCCGGGACCTTGGCCGGTTCGGCGGTTTGGGCGTTGTCGGCGGGTTCCACGTCGTTCCATGGCAGTTTGCACAGTCCCTGCAATCCGAACCAGGTCCGGAACATGGGAAAGTAGTGGAGCGCCTCCGCCTTGTCTTCAAAGGTGGGGATCTGGTTGTTGACCATGTCCATGAAGATCAACCAAGCTTCGTCGTGCTGCGGGCCCTTGAGCGCCATGCTGTAACCGCCCTGCTGGGCCAGCGACTCCTTGGAGACGTACTGGGAGTACTCGAGACCCTTGCACTCGCAGCCGATGTCCTGCATGAGCTGGGGATCGGCATCGAAATGATCGATGAAATACTCCTTCATCTTCCGGGTACCCAGTCCGGCGATGAGGCCGAAGCCTTCGCCTCGGGCGATCTGGTGCATCATTTCCAGCGTGTCCCGCCAGTTCCCCCAAGTGAAATCCAGGCCGCCCGTGCGCTCGGCGTTGAGCACGCCCTTCTCCCAGCATTCCATGATGAAGGCGGTCATGGTGCCGAAGGAGATGGTATCCAGGCCGTAGGTGTCGCAGTAGAAGTTGATCTCGAGAACCGCGCGGGCATCGAAGACGCCGATGTTGGAACCGCAGCCGCCCACGGTCTCGTACTCGGGGCCGTCGACGGTGACGCGATGCCCCTTGTAGGGACCGGTCAGCAACTCGAAGCCGTCCGCCGCCTTGGCGCAGGCCATGGTGCAACCGAACCAGCAGCCGTCGGGCAGCCCGTGGGTGACATACTTGTAAAAGGCGTGCGAATTGATTTTGGGCGTGTCCACGTGCCGGCCGAACTTGAAATTGTGCGTGGGCAGCAGGTCGTATTCGTCCATGATCTCGACGAGGTGGGCGGTGCCGATCTGGCGCATTCGGCACTGCTGGTCGTCCAGGGCGATGATCTCCTTATGGAGCTTCAGGCCGGTGTGCTGGAGCTTGTCCAGGTCGGCGGGATCGTTGGACTTGCCCGACAGGCCCGAATACTTGACCACAACCGCCTTGATCTTCTTGTCGCGGAACACCGTGCCGATGCCTCCGCGGCCGGCCTGCTTGAGCCGCGCCACCTTGCGGCGCCGGTCATAGAAGGAAAAGTTCAGGCACCCGATCAGGGCGTGCTCGGCGCCGCGGCCGGCGCTGACCGAGGAGATGTGCATCTTCTCCAGCTCGTTGTCGGCGAACATCTCCACCATCTGCTCGGCCAGAATGTGGCTGTCCACCGCTTCACCGGGGGCCTCGAAGATCTGAACCAGCCCCTGGTTGCCGTCGATATACACGATGACGTCGCGCTCGGCCTTGCCCTGGATTTCGATTGCGTCGAAGCCGGAGAACTTCAGGTAGGGGCCGAAGTAGCCGCCCACGTTACTGTCGATGGGGATGTCGGTAAGTGGCGAGATGGACACCACCAGCGATTTTCCCGAACCCGGGTAGTTGGTATTGCCGCAGATCGGCCCCATGCCGATGTTGATCTCGTTCTCGGGGTCGTTCCAGCGCGTGGTGTCGGAGATGGCGTCCCAAAGCAGTTTCAGGCCGAAACCCTTGCCCCCGGTGAACTTCTGTTTCATTTCCTCGGAAACCGGTTTTTCCCGGATCTCGTGCGACGAGACGTTCACATACAGTGTGCGCATGTTATAGCCGCGCACCACCGGCCGGAGCTTGTAGCGGAATTCCTTGAGCAGAACGTGCCGGGCCTTCAGGGCGTCGACGTCGGTGTGGATCTTGGTGTTGTTCATGTTCGCTACTCCTCGGTCACGATCTCGATCGCCTGGGTGGGGCAGCCCTTGACGCAGACGCCGCAAGCCACGCACTTGAAGGGATTCAACACGCCGTCACACCGCCGCATGGCGTCGATGGGACAGACGGCCACGCAGGCGAAACAGCTGATGCACAGTTTCTTGTTGATCATCACCACGCCCTGCTTGTTGACGGTGATGGCCTGGGTGGGACACTCGTCGACGCACTTGCGGTACTGCTGGTCGCAGACCACCAGATGGAACCCCCCGTCGGGCTTCTCGATGACCTGGATGGCCGATTTGGCGGGGTTGTCCTCTTTGAAGAACGCCATGGAACAGGCCGTCATGCACTGGTTGCAGCCGATGCATTTCTCGTCATAGGTTTTGAGATACTTCATGGGGGCAGGACCTCCATTTATAGTGGCACTTCATATTATCGGCCACGGTGTAATAAGTCAACCGGATTTCCGCTTCGTTTCGGCCTCTTGCGCCCGCACTCGGCCGGCGGTTATAATCACCGGGACAGGATGCGTGAGAGGTGCGGCATGCGGCTCATCATCAACAACCGGGAAACCGATCTGACGGGCAGCCAGCTCACCGTCCGCCAGATGCTGCAGCAGATGAAGTACACCTTCCCGATGATTTTCGTTCGGGTCAACGGTGATGTGATCCGGAAAGACCAGTATGACTCGTTCGTGATTCGGGACGGAGACCGCGTGGACGCCATCCACCTGATGGGCGGAGGATAAGGCGGTTGCCCGGGACACCCGGTCTTCCGGCCGCCCCCGCGCGTGTCGCAGCGTTTCAGGGCCGGTCGCCCGTCGCGGGTGGGAACCGGACAGGCAGGCCGTTCCGTTCCAGGCACTCCCAGACATCGATGACGGAGATGCCGGCCGCCAGCACCTGGCGCAGGCAATCTTCGGGAATCTTGCCGGTCAGGTGTTGCCGGACGGCGTCCCGCAGCGCGCCCGGGGGCGCCAGACCCAGGTTGTGGCCGAGGCGTTCCATCTTCTCGTCGTCCAGACCTTGGCTGATGGCGGCTGCCAGGTGGTCGGTTGACAGGCCGGCCTGGATCCAGAATCGGATCAGATGGTCGGCGCGGTCCACCGCGTTCGGCTCCGGCCGGGAGCGGAAGTCCTGCGGCTGGCAGGGCGTGAGGCGGTGCGTGGCCGCGGCGGCCCGGACCGTTTCCGGACAATCGGGCAGGTCGGTGACGGCGTCGTAGAACTGCAAGGCCCGGTCACGCTCGCCGGCGACATCCCACAGCTGCCCCGCCAGGAGCAGGCCGTCGGCCCAGGCGGCGGCGGGCAGCATCGCGCGGAGTGACTCCGGGCGGTCGGCGAAGTCCCGGACCGCAGCCCGCGCGTCCGCCGGCCGGTCGGCGCCGGCCAGAACCCGGGCCAGCATGAGCCGCCCCAGGGGCGACAGATCGGTGCGCGACTCCAACATCCGCACGCCATCGGCGTAGAGACCGGGGGCCAGAATCTCGTCCCGGAAGTTTCCCCAGACCGAGAACTCGCTCACGGGGACTTGCTGCAGGCTCGCCGCCCACCGGGTCCACAGCTCCGCCAGCGGGGCGCCGAAGCAGGCGGGGAAATCCTTGTCGAGGCCCTGGCCGCGATGCCAGAATTCCAGATACTTGGCCCAGCCGACCTGATCCACCAGAAACGCCGTGAAGGAGCAGACCAGGTCGAACACCCACGGGTTGTTCCGGTAGCAGTCGATCCGCTCCAGTTCGGCCAGAGTCGGTAGTTCCCGGCTCTGGACGATCCGTGCGGCCGGCTGATGCCACCGCTCCGGCTGCTCCCGCCGGTTGAGGTATTCGGTGAGGCCTTCGGTGATCAGAAACGACGGGTAGTTGCGCCGATTGATCCGCCAGACCAGCAGATGCATGAACTCGTGGCGCAGGCGGGCCTCCGGCCACCCGTGGATGACCTGCTCCTGGAGCAGGATGAACGTGTGGGGGGCGTCGGGTTGCAGACGACGGAACAGCGTCTCGTCGGGATAATAGTAGAAGTGGATCCGGGGATCCTCCGGCAGCTTGTGCTCCCGGCAGAAGGATTGAACGAGGGCCGTGTAGTCCCGCTGGAGTCGATCCACCACCGGTTCGAGGTCGGCCTGTTCCGGATAATGGAATACGATCTGGGAGGTCGGCCGTGTCCGCCAGCCGGCGAGTTCCTTCTCCAGCGAGATCTTGGCGAACAGTTCCTCGATCTGACGCAATTGCGCCGCGGGGAGCCGCGGCAGCCGGCGTGCCTGGGCGAACCAGCGCAGCGCGGCCTGGTAGTTGCCGAACTGGTAGTCGATCAAACCCAGCATGGTGAACGTCCGGGCCATGACCGGCGCGCTGACGGCGCCCTGGAGGGCTTTGTTGAGGACCGTGTACGCCTGCATGTAGTCGCGCTTTTCGAACAGAACCATGCCCAGCGCGTAGTACGACGCGGGGCCCGGCTCCCGTTCCGCCCACTGCGCGGCCAGCGTCTCCGCCTCCGCCAACCGGTGTTCCCGGATCAGCCGGTTGATCTGGTCCCCGGACTCGTTTCCCGCTTCCGCCGGTTGGGCCATGCCGGCGGTGGCGAGAACCGCCACCAGCACTCCGATCACGACCAGTCGCACCATGCGGCACCTCCATGATCTGAAAAAGAGGCAGTATAGCACAGGCTCGTCGGCAGCGGACGGGAGAGTTCGCGCGGGCCGACGCCGACGCCAGACATCACTTGACATTGATTTGTCGAAGTTGTTCCGCTAAAATGGCGCCGAAAAATTTTTCGGTTCTCGCTGCGAGCATCCACCATGAGCGACACGAATCACGAGATCCTGAAGACCCAACAGAACGAGATCGAGAAATTCCTGCTCGATCCGCGGGTCCAGCGCGTGGCCGGCTTCTTGAGCCGCGGAGACGGCGATCGACGGACGCTGTTCGAGCGGATAATGTATTCATACGACAACGCATCGGCGCCCCGGTCCGACCGGCTGCTGTTCTATCCCCTGCACATGGTGTTCGAGCACTTCATCCGGACCCGCGGCGCCAACGCCGATATGGTGAAGTTCAAGCTGTTCCACCACCGGCCCACACTGCGGGCGCTGGTGAACACGTTTCGCAGCATCCATGCCTATGGTCTGACCGTGCCGCAGAAATTCCAGATGCCCCTGATGATCGTCTGGAACTTCACCCAGGCCTGTAATCTGAAGTGCGTCCATTGCTATCAGGATGCCTGCAGCCGGCCGCTCCCCGACGAGCTGGATCTGGAGCAGAAGTTGAAGGTCGTGGACGAAATGGGCCGGGCGTACGTCCCCTTCCTGGCGCTGGCCGGCGGCGAGCCGCTCATGGGCCGGTACTTCTGGGAGGTGCTCGAGCGGTGCCGGCAATGGGGAATCCACGTCACCATCGCTTCCAACGGCACGATGCTGACTCCGGACGTGACCGCCCGGCTGGTGCAACACGGCGTCAAGTATGTCGAGGTCAGCCTGGACTCGGTGGATCCGGACAAACACGACGCGTTCCGCGGCATTCCCGGCGCCTGGCGCCGCGCCGTGAACGGGATCGAAAACGGGGCGCGCACACCGGGGCTGCGCGTCGGGATGGCCACCTGCATCTCCCGCATGAATGTCGAGGAAACGGACCAGATCATCCAGCTGGCCATCGATAAAGGTTGCTCCACCTTCGTCCATTTCAACTACATTCCGGTGGGCCGGGGAACGCGGAACGACATCCAGGACCTGGACCCGGTCCAGCGCGAGCAGGTGCTCCGGATACTGGAGCGACGGCTGCAGCAGAAGGAGATCAGCATCATGAGCACGGCGCCGCAGTTCGGCCGAGCCTGCTTCATGTACGCCGACACGGAGAGCCGCATGGCGCTCGGCCACGCCGGTTCGGGCCCCGGGGCCAAGACCCGCGTCCTGGCCAAATACATCGGCGGCTGCGGCGCGGCCCGGTGCTACTGTTCCCTGCAGCCCAACGGTGACGTCACGCCGTGCGTCTATATCCCCCACCGTGTGGTGGGCAACGTTCGGCACCAGAGCCTCCGTGAGATCTGGCAGACCAACGTCTACTTTGAGAAACTGACGGATCGGGAACTCCTGGGCGACCACTGCGGCGTATGCGACTACCGCCCCGTGTGCGGCGGCTGCCGCGCCCGCGCGGATGCCTACACGGGCGATATTCTGGCCGGCGATCCGGGCTGCATGCTCAACACCGAATTGTGGGAGCGGCTGACCGCGGCGACACCCGAAATCGCATCCGCGGACCGGTGATCCGCCGGGCGGTCGCGGGGTGGTGTCCGCCGCCTGATGATCCGGACCGGCAGGCGTCGATGGCGGCGGCACCGTTGGCGGGGAGACAGCCTCCAACATGATCGCAGCGGCGATGATTCTTGCGGCCGGCTACGCCACGCGGCTGCGCCCCCTCAGCGACGAGATCCCCAAGGCCTGTCTGCCGGTGCTCGGCCGGCCGCTGGTTCATCACCTGTTCGATTGGCTGGGCCGGTGGGGTGTACAGGATGTGGCCGTCAACCTCCATCACCTGCCCGACGCGGTGCGTCGGGCGGTGACCGCCTACGACGGCCGCCCCTTCAGGTTCCGTTTCTCCGAGGAGCAGGGGCCGATCCTGCTCACTGCCGGCGCGCTGGCGCCGCTGCGCGGCTGTTTCACCGGCGGTGGCACGTTCCTGCTGGTCAACGCGAAAATCATCACCACGATCGACTTGGCCCCGGCGCTAGCCGCCCACCGGGCCGCCGGCAGCCTGGCCACGATGATCCTGACACCGAACCGGCGGCGCGATCCGTTCACCCACGTGCGGCTGGACGCTGATGGCTGCATCGGCGGCTACGTGCCGTTCGCCGAGGCGGACGGGCGGGTGGACCCGCTTCTGGCGTTCACCGGCATCCATCTGCTGGAGCCGCGGGTGCTGGATTTCATCCCCGACGGCCAGCCCTTCGACACCATCCGGCACCTTTACCCCGCACTGGCGGCGGCCGGCCACCCGGTGCGCGGATTTGTCGCGGACGGCGACTGGCTGGAATTCTCCACCCCCGGCCGGTACCTGCGCAACAGCCTGGAACTGCTGCGGGCGGGAGGGCTGGACAATTGGACCACCTGGAACGTGATGCTCGATCCGGCCGCCAGGGTGCGCGAGGCCGTGTTCGGCGAACACGTGATCGTGGACGCCGGCGCCGCGGTGGCGCGCAGCCTGCTGCTGGGCCGCAACTCGGTGAGTGCCGGGGCGACAGTGGAGGACTGCATCGTGGCGCCGGGCGTGGACGTGCCGCCGGGCGCATGGCGCCGCGCGCTGCTGGCCTACGGAACCGGTCGACCGGCGGGGCCGACAATGGAGCTGATGGCGCATCCGCTCGATGCGGCGGCTGATCCGGGTACCGGAGCCGACGGGCCGGCCGGGGGATGAGTGGATCCGCTGCCGGTGCTGGAACAACTTGTCTTGGGAGGTTGAGGCTGCTGTGAGAGGCCGCATGTCGTGGATGCTCGTTATCGGGCTGCTGGTGCTGACCGCCGGGGCGTCTGGCCAGGTGGTTCGCGTCAAGATGAAGAATGGGGACGTTTTGTCCGGCACCCTCGTGGCGCTGGACGTCTCGCAGGCGGTGCTCCGGACCGACTACGCGCCGTTGCTGGGCCTGCCGCTGGAACGAGTGGCCGAGGTGACGAGCAGCGCCGCCGTCCGGCTGTGGCTCGACGACGACACCACGCTGCGGACCACGCTGACGGGCTGGGCGGACGGCGTGTTCCGTCTGACCAGCGGCGATCGGACGTTCAACCTCGCCTCGGCCCGGGTCCGGGGCATCGAGCTGGAGCCGGAGGCGGCTGAACCGGCGACGGATCTCCGCGCGATCGCGGCCCGGGTGGACGGGCTGGACGAAGTCCGGCCGAAACGCTGGAGCGGCGCGGTCAATTTCGGCTACACCCTGGCGCGGGGCAACGCGTCGTCCGACGATCTGTACCTGCGGACCTCCGCACGCTACGCGCGGCAGCGCGACACGTTTTCCGCCAGCGCCCATACGCTTTACGGCGTGCTGGCCGACACCACGTCGCGCGATGAGGTGTATGGCTCGTTCCGGTACGACTACAAGCTGCCGAAGCGGTATTTCGTGTTCGGCTCGGTGAGCGGGGAGTACGATGAGGTGGAGGGGATCGACCTGCGCCACACATGGAACGCGGGCGTCGGCTACAGCCTGGTCACCCGGCCGGCGCTGAGCCTGGACGTGGGCACCGGCATTGGCTTTCTCCAGGAGATCTATCCCAGCCTGTCCAACCGGAGCGACGGCAGTACCCTGCTTGAGGGACATCTGAACTGGAAGCTGAATGACCGGGTCGCGTTCACCCAGAACCTGCTGGTCATTCCATACCTGACCGGCGACTCGCGGTACCGGACAGTCCTGGACGCCACGCTGAACCTGACCGTGAATCGCATGTTCAAATTCAACATCGGCATGCTCAACCGGTACGATTCACGGCCGCTCCCCGACGTGGAGCACAACGATTTCACCATGTTCACGGGAGTCGGCTGGATCTTCTGACGGCGGGCGGGTGCACCGCGGGCCGCGGTCCGGACCGGGTCCGGCCGTAACACCGCGCCGTCGGGCGGAGGGAACGGATGACGCAGCCACCGCCGCTGTTCCGGCGCCAGCCGGATACGTCACCGCTGATCGGCGCCCACCGGGGCGCCCACGACGGCGGGCGCCCCGAGAACACGCCGGCGGCCTTCCGGCGGGCCATCGAGCTGGGGTGTGACCTCGTGGAGCTCGACGTCCGCCGCACCGCGGACGGCGAGCTCCTCGTGTTCCATGACGCCGCCATCGGCGGTCGGGCGGTCGCGGCGGTGACCGCGGCCGAAGCCCGCGGCGCGGCGGCGCGCCAGGGCATCGACATCCCGACGCTGGACGAGGCGCTGGGCATCTGTGCCGGCCGGATCCTGGTGGACATCGAGATCAAGGACCCGGTCGCAGCCGCCGCCGCCGCCGCGACGGCTGCCCGGCTGCTGCCGCCGGACTCCTTCCTGCTCTCCTCGTTTTCCCGTCGGGCGCTGCGGATCGTGCGGCGGATGTTTCCCGCGCTGCCGCGCGGCTGGATCGTGGGACGCGCGGTCCCAGGCGGATGGCGGACGCTGGCGGGGCTGACGGCCGGACCGCTGGCCGGGCTGTTTGGCCGTCCGGCGTGCCTGATCGTCAACCACCGCCTGGTCGTTGCCGGCACGGCCGGGGGAGGGGGCGCCCCGTCGTTGCCCTGGCTGGCCTGGACGGTCAACGATCCGGCCGAAGCCGGCCGTCTGGCCGATCTCGGCGCCTGGGCGCTCATCACCGACGTCCCGGACGCTCTGCTGGCGTGGCGCCGGGAGCGCCGGGGGGCGGACCGCTAATTCCGCGGCACGGCCGACAGCAGCCGGGAATTGTTATCCAGGAACAGCTCAAACGCCACGACGGGTCCCGTGGCATCCAGGACCACGTAGCCGCCCAGTTGCGGCCACGCCGCCGGGATGATGTTGCTGAGCAGCCCGAGGTAGCGGCTGTCGGCCTCCAGGTGCAGGACGTGCGTGCCGGTGAGCGTGCCGTCCTGACGGTAGATCCAGACGGTGGCGTCCACGGGGTAGGTGTTGAAATTGCACACGCTGATGCCGTTGAAGTACATCAGCGTTCCGTCGCCCACCGGGCCGTGCGCCACGTGGCTGAAGACGGCCTGCCGCGCCGGGGCGGTCTCCAGGGCCAGACAGGATTCGAAGGCCGGCAGGGCATTCAGGCCGTCGCCGAACACCACGTCGCCGAGGAGGCCGGTGCGGTCGGACGTGATTTTCACGTTGCCGGTCACGTAGGGCGGCCGGGTCGCGGGGTCCGTCAGGCCGAAGGCCTGCCAGGCGGGGACGACGAGCTGCTGCCCGGCAGTGAGCGTGTAGTTGGCCGTGGTGCTGGCGACGTGGGCGTCGTCGGTGAAGGCAAGGGTCACCTCGGCCGTCTCCGCCGCCGTGTTGATCACGTGGAAAACGGTATCGTACGGATTGATGAACCCCGGCTGCTCCCCGCCGCTGGCCACGTGGGCGCTGTACAGCGTGTTCACGTTCGGATCCCACTGCAGCGGGACCGAATGGACGGTGACGACCCCGCCCTCGGCGTTCAGGTGGCGGATCATGGCGAAGCCCACCACGCCGTATCCGTCGTCGGTGGTCCCCACGAGATAGCCGTCGGGCAGGTTCAGGAAGCTCTCGTTGCGGAAGAAGAGATCGTGCATCGTGCCCGTCAGCATGTGCCGGCCTTCCAGATCCGTTTCCATGAAGCCGATCTGCGTCCCGGCGGCGTTCCGGAGCGAGAGCTCCACGTGGATCGTGTCGTCGTATGGGTTGAGGATGAACAGCTCGGTCTGCACGGTGTAGACGCCGCCGCTGAAATGCTCCTGGACGTGGGTGACGGTGTAGTCCTCGAACACGCCGTCGGTGGCGATCGTGCCGTCCATGTAATCACCGGTCAGATTGGTGTTCAGGAAGAACGCCCGGGCGGTGAGGCTGTTGCTGACCAATCGGAGCCAGCCGGTGTGGGTGCCGGCCGGCAGGCCGAGCTGGATGTCGCCGATGAACGAGAACTGGGTCAGGGGCTCCATGAGCTGGGCGGCGCCGTTGTTGGTGCCGGCGAGCAGGTCGCCGTCGTTGTCGTAGCCGTAGATCAGCAGGCTCTGCGAGCCGTTCACGGGATTGCTCACCCCGTAGCCGGTGAACTCGCCGGTGCCGGTGCGGAAGAACGGAAAGTCGATGATGGCGGGCGTCAGGCAGAAGATGGAGGTGCTGTCCTCGCCCAGGGCGCGGCCCACGTTGAGCCCGGCCAGGAACTGTTCGTCGGGTGAGACGGCCAGATCCTCCGGCGCCGGACCGGTGTCGCGGAAGGCGTACCCGCCGGTCAGGCAGTCGAAGATCATCAGTTCGTCGCTGCCCACCGAGTGGATCAGGCCCGTCCGGTTGTCCGACAGCACGGCGATGTTGTTGTACCCGTCGAAGTCGGCGAAGCCCATGGCGTCGGTAATGGTGCGGAGGAGTTCCAGCGAGCCGGCGTCGACCACGTAGAGGCGGTTGAGCACGATCGACGACGCGACCAGGCGGGCGCCGTCGGGCGTGATGGCGATCCGGCTGAGGCTGGCATCCGGCGTGGCCTCGCCCGGGATGTCCAGGTACGGCTGGTTGGCGTAGTTGCCGATCTCGAAGGCGACCACGTCGTTGTACTGGGGGTCGCAGACGTACCCCCACCGGCTGTCGGGGGAGAAGACGATGTTGTTGAGGCAGAGGAAGTCGGAGCCCGTGCGGTCGAAGTCGGCATCCACCACCACGAACGTGTGCTGGACGGCGAAGGTGGGCTCATTGAACAGGTCGATGACGCTGATCTGGTCGTCGTCGGTCCGTCCGTTGCAGAGCACGAACGCGCGCTGGCCGTCGGGGGTGACATAGGTCCGGGCGGGACCGGTGCCCATGTTGGCCCACAGCGTCGCGTGATGCAGATCACCCGGCGTGGTGGTCACCCGGAACACGTAGAGCTGGTTGACGGTGGTCCGGGCGTCGCAGACGAAGCCGTAGAGGCCGGTCGAGCTGAAGGCGATGTTGTTGTAGTAGGCGAAGTCGGAGAGGACCGGCGGCGTGTAGGTGGCGGTCTGGAAGTCGGCGAGGCGGATGATGGTCACCGTGTCGCTGTCGATGTTCAGCACGCAGGCGTGCAGGCCGTCGGGAGTCAGGTAGATGCCGGCCGGCTCCTGGCCGGTGGCGACGTAGGCGATGATGTTGTCGGTCCAGCGGTAGGGATCGAAAACGATCACCCGCGAGTTCTGGGGATCGGTGACCAGCCCCAGCAGCCCGTCGGCTGTGAACACGGCGTTGTTGTAGAAGCCGAAATCCTCGTCGCCGGCGACGACTTCGCCCATCAGGATCTGGGCCGCCGCCGCGGCGGTGAGACCGGCGATGAGAATCAGTCCGATCAGGGCACGTTGACGGTTCATGGCGCTGACCTCCCGGTTGTCTCGACGTCAGGGATAGATCTTGTACAGCATGCGGGGGAAGGCGATGGTTTCCCGGATGTGCTCCAGGCCGCACAACCAGGCGACGCACCGCTCGATGCCCATGCCGAAGCCGCCGTGGGGACAGGTGCCGTAGCGGCGCAGGTCCAGGTACCACTGGAACGCCGCCTCGGGCAGGCCGTGCTCGCGGATGCGCGCCCGCAGCTTGTCCAGATCCGCCAGGCGCTGGCCGCCGCCGATCACCTCGCCGTAGCCCTCGGGGGCCAGCACGTCCACGCAGAGGGCCTTGCCGGGGTCGGCCGGGTCGGTCTCCATGTAGAACGCCTTGACCGCGGCCGGATAGCGGTGGACCATCACCGGCCGGTCGAACCCCTCGCTGACCAGGGTCTCGTCGGTGCCGCCGAAGTCACCGCCGTACACAAATTCGGTGCCTTTCCCCTCGAGCATCTTGGCGGCGTCGTCGTACGCCAGGCGGGGAAACGGCGTCCGGACGTTCTCCAGCTTGGAGGTGTCTCGTTCCAGCACCTTGAGCTCCTCACGGCGTGTGTCCAAGACGAAGGCGACGATGTGGCTGATGAAGTTCTCAGCCAGTTCCATCACGTCGTCGAGGGTGGCCCAGGCCATCTCCGGCTCGATCATCCAAAACTCCATCAGGTGGCGGCGGGTCTTCGATTTTTCGGCCCGGAAGGTGGGGCCGAAACAGTACACCTTGCCGAACGCCATGGCCGTCGCCTCGTTGTAGAGCTGGCCGCTCTGGGTGAGATAGGCCGTGTCGTCGAAGTACTGGGTTTCGAACAGGGTGGTGGTGCCCTCGCAGGCGTTGGGCGTGAAGATGGGCGTGTCCACCAGGGTGAAGCCGTTGGCGTCCAGGTAGTCGCGGCAGGCCTTGATGATGGCGTGGCGGACCCGGATCACCGCGTGCTGGCGGCGAGAACGCAGCCAGAGGTGGCGGTTCTCCATGAGGAACGCGGTTCCGTGCTCCTTCTTGGTGATGGGGTAGTCGGCGACCGCCTGGACCACCTCCAAGCCGGTGACGTCCATCTCGTGTCCGCCGGCGGCGCGGGCCTCGGCGCGGACGCGACCGGTGACGATCAAGCTTGATTCCAGGCCGATCGCCTCAGCCTGCGCGAACACGTCCGGGGCGACGTTGTTTTTGGCCATCACGCACTGCATGATGCCTGTACCGTCACGCACGATCAGGAACAGGATCTTGCCGCTGGAACGGCGATTGTACAGCCAGCCCTTGAGAGTAACCGTCTGGTCGACGAACCGGGCGGCGGTTTCGATGGTGAACGCGGACATGGGTACCTCCGGCAGGGGTGACTGATTTCACCGATGATAATCAAAGACGCGCCAAAAGACAATGGCCGATCAGCGCTCGGCGGCGGGTTCCGCGAGGCGGGCGAGCTCGGGGTGGACCAGGCGGTAGAGCCGCATATTGGCCATCACGTGGTTCACGTAGCCGCGGGTCTGGTGGAAGTGGATCTCCGGCGGCAGGTACAGGTCGGCCGGCTGGCCGGCCAGGCGCGTCCAGTACGCCGCCTGGCCGAGGCCGGCGTTGTAAGCGGCGGCCGCGGCGGCGGGGGACTGGAGGCGGTCCAGCAGCTGGCGCAGGTAGCGGACGCCGAGCCGGATGTTCAGCCCCGGCTGGTACAGGGCGGCACCGGCGTCGGGCAGCTCGATGCCGCTCTGAGCCGCCACCGTACGGGCCGTGTCGGGCATGAGCTGCATGAGCCCGCGGGCGGAGACCGGAGAGTGGGCGCGGGGGTTGAACCGGCTCTCCTGGTGGATGATGCTGTAGATGAGGCTGGGGTCGACACCCGCCTCGCGGTTGGCGGCGCGGACGTCCTCCTGGTAGGGCGCCGGGTAGCTGAGGCGGAGCAGCTCCGGGTTGATCATCGCCAGCGGCGTGCCCTCGGGATAGCGCTCCAGAGCCAGGTAGGACCAGCGGTACGCCTGGTGTGGGGCGCCGGCCCGCTCAAACAGGCGGGCCAGCGTCACAGCGCGCCGGATGGCCGGGTCGTGTTCGGAGTCGCCGGTATGCCGCGCCACGAGCACCAGCGGCGTGCGGCTGTACTCGAGGGCGGCCGGCTCTGCCAGCCCCAGCCGTTGGAAGGTCCGCGCGCGGAACAGCCGTCCTGCCGGCGTGTCGACGGCCGAAGGGGCGGGCGGGGTCATGGCATCGGTCGGAAGCGACGGGATGTCCGCCAGCGCAGTGATCACCGCCCGGTACCGAGGCAGCTGCTGAAGACCCCGGTGCCACGCGGCGGCGTCGCCGGTCAAGAAATACAGCCGGCCGTATTCCTCATAGGCGGCCGTCTGGTCGCCTTGCGCGGCGAGGTCGGCCGCCCGGGTGCGGGCCGCGGCGGCGAGCGCCGTCCGCAGGTCCGGCCGGCTGGCCAGGACGGCGTCCGCCCGGTCCATGGACAGGAACGCGTACTGGCTGTGGCGGTGGTTCAGTTCGGCGGTCCACGTCTCCACCGCCCGCTGCGGATCGCCTGCGCCCTCCAGGGCGAGGCCGAGAAAGAACCGGGCCTCGAGCCGGTCCGGCAGATTGCCGGAGGCGGGGGATGGGAGTTGCGGCAGCAGCGTCTCGAGGATGGGGACGGCCTGTTTGGGCATCCCTAGTCGCAGGTGGAACAGCGCTTCCAGATATTCGAAGCGCCGGCGCTCCCGCCCGTTGAATTCGGCGGCAGCCCGCTGCAGCCAGCCGAGCGGCGCCGTGCTCGGGCCCGTGAGGCGGGTGACGTTGTAGAGGGCGGCATAGACATCCGACCGCGTGGCCTCATCGTCGGCCAGCTCCAGCCCGTCGGTGTACACCGGCAGGGCCTCGGCCTCCCGGCCGGCCAGCAGCAGCGTCCGGCCCAGGGCAAGCCGGCTCTGGACCTGGAGGTCCTTGCCGCCGGAGCGTCCCGCTTCATCGTAGAATTGCGCGGCGGCGGCGTAATCGCCCTGGAGAAAGCGACAGCGGCCCACCCAGAAGGTGTAGAGCGGCCGCTTGGCCGACTGGGGGAAGCGTTGGCGGAGCGCCTCGGCCAGCGGGAGCGCCCGTCGTGCTTCGCGGTTCTGCACCAGCACCGCCGTCAGCCGGGCCAGGCGGTCCTCCGACTGGCGGACCCGGTTCATGAGCGGTTCGCTGTCGAGCAGACCCAGCGCCGCGGCCGCCTCGGTGCGCGCCCGGCCGGACGCCAGCGCCGGCCAGAGCAGCCCCCAGGCGGCGTCCCACTGCTTGAGCCGGGCGTGGATGCCGGCCGCCGCCAGCCGAGCCTCGTCGCGGCGGGACTTGTACTTGTGGGCGCAGTTCAGGAAGGTCTGCAGCGCCAGGCTGAGCTTGCCGCTGTCGCGGTAACTTGCCGCCAGCAGAAAGTGGGCGTCCGGGTTGTAGGGGCTCTTCGGTTGGCTCTTGACCAGCGCGTACCAGCACTTGCGGGCCGCGACGGGGTTCCCCGCCGCGTCGTGCAGACGAGCCTGCTCCGCGAGCATGTAGTCGGCGAAGAGAGAGTCGCGGGGGATCCAGGCGGCGTAGAGAGCGATTGCCTCCGCGCGTTGGCCGGACGATTCGTGCAGCCAGGCCTGCAGCAGGTAGAGGCGGTCGCGCCGGTACGCAGTCGGATCGGTCTGCTGCAGGGTGGCCACCTCGGCCAGCGCCTCCGGCCAGCGTCCGGCCTGGACATGCGGCTCCACTTCGGGAATCCCGATGGACGCGCGCAGCGGCAACGCACCCGCACCCAAAGGCAGGGCGAGGAACAACAGGCAATGTATCCACGAGCGGACGGCCGGTGCTTTCATGATTGATTGATCAACCGATCCGGGCCTGTAACCAGCCGCCCGGATCAACCGCTCATTGTAATGGAAGCGGCGGTTTCGCCCAACCCTTTTTGCACGGACTTCAACCACCTCCAGTCGTGCGACCGGTGGAATCGATGGACAGTTGAATCGGTGAATGGATGGCTGGGTGAATAGGTGAACGGGTGGATTGGTGATGGGCACGTAGATCCGGTTTCTGTAATCCAGGATCCAGGACTCAGAACCCGAGACCCAGGTCCGAATTCCGATTTCCGATGTTCGATAGCCGAAGTCCGATGTCCGGTTAAGGGGCGTTCCCCAGCGTCGACCCTTCTCGTCGGTGATCACGCGAGAAGGCGATCCACGCTTTTTTCCCATCCAGCTGATAATGAACTTTCAACGTTTCCTGGCCTCTCTCGGGCTTGAAGGTGTGCTCGATGACGGCATCGACCCATATTCCCGGTTCGCGGTAACGGAAACAGAAGAACTGGCCGTAATAATTGCCCGAAGCATTGCGCTGGTCGGCGAATTTCAGAAAGACCATCCCCTTCTGGTACCCCACGTAATAATCCGGAACGTGATCGTCATATTTTCGGGCGACGTAATAGCCCCCTTCCCTGGAGATGACGGTCAGGCCCTCCCGCCAGCCGCCGGTCAGGTCATTTGGATTGGTCGGCGGATTCGGCGGCGGCGGATCGACGCGCTGGTTTGCGGCCAAAGTTCCCTTTGTCGCCGGCGAATCGAAGCCCGGTTCCAGGTTCAGGTTGGCCAGCCGGACGTCGTTTTCCAGGGTCCTGATCATTGCGTTGAAGTCCCCAGTGGTTTTCAGGTTTGGAACATTCAGATTGTTCGCCTGATCCTCGGTGAGAAAGGAACAGCCGAGCGTGTTGCGCACCGTGAGTCCCATCGTGAGGGCCTGATTGATTCCGCTTCTTGCCATTTCGAGGCGAAAGCTGTTCCCTACCCGGGTGGCGGCAACGGCCTGGCCGCTGTGGAACCCGAGATCGGCGACGTAGGTGTCGCAGGTGGCGAACGATTGCAAGCCCTGATCGGACCTGAAGATGGTCGACATCGCCGTCTTTAAATTGGAGTGGCATCCCTCCAGATACGCCATCTTCTGCCGGTTGTTCATGCGTTCCGTCGCCTGGGGGAAGCGCTGCAGCAACTCGGTGATCCGGCGGATCTGGCCGGAATCGAAGGGTGGATCGAAGTACCGGTCGGCGAGCTGGTTCAGCATGGTGATGGCCGTGTTGATGTAGCCGTTGATGGTGTTGGAATTTTCGGAGGTGATTCCCTGGTATTCGACGATCAGTGCGGTCATGCCGATGTTGCCCGCCGCGTTGAACACCAGGCGCTGGCGCTCGTTGGCTTTCAGTTGCTGGCCGCCCAGCCAGAGCAGCAGACAGGGCACGACGAACAACACTTTCGTGATTCTCATCCTGTCACCTCCGCTGGTTGGCGATTCTTCTTCTTACATTTCAAAGTATGGTAAAACCCGGCCGATGTCAATCAGCGGTTGATCGGCCATTTGGATACGAGTCCGGCGATGCTGGAATCCGGGACCCAGGTCCGATCTCAGAAATCCGATTTCCGAAGTCCGAAGTCCGAGTTCCGATGCCGGGAACGAGCCTCCGGCCTCGAGCCTCTAGCCTCGATTCTGATGTGCCTTGACTTTGCCGCGGCCGGACATTATCTTCGCGAGGATGATCTTGCAATCCGTGTTACGGAGCCCCCGTCCCGCATGAACAAGCCCTCGCCCAACCTGAAGCGGCTGCCGGCGGCCGTGGTGGCACTGGGCGTGGTGAGCTTCTGCAACGACCTGTCCAGCGAGATGATCTACCCGCTGCTGCCGCTGTTTCTCGCCACGACCATGGGAGCGGGGGCGTGGGTGATCGGGCTCATCGAGGGGGTGGCCGAGTCCACCGCCGCGGCGCTGAAGCTGGTCGCCGGCCTCCTGGCCGACCGGGTGCGGCGGCGTAAGCCCATGCTGCTGGCCGGCTACGGGATCTCCGCGGCGGCCCGGCCCCTCATCGGCCTGGCCGGCGCCTGGCCGTTTGTTCTGGCCATGCGCTTCGCCGACCGGGTGGGCAAGGGCGTCCGCACCTCGCCCCGCGACGCGCTCATCGCCGACGTGACCGCGCCGGAAATCCGCGGTGCTGCCTTCGGCTTCCACCGCGCCATGGACCACGCCGGCGCAGTGGTGGGGCCGCTCGCGGCCGCGGCGCTGCTGGTGGGCGCCGGACTGGAGCTGGGCCAGGTGTTCCTGCTCGCGGCGATCCCCGGCGTGGCGGTGCTTGTCGTCCTCGTCGCGGGGGTTCGGGAGCCGGCGCGCGCCGCGCCCGCCGCGCCGCCCGCATGGGACGTGCGCCGCGACTGGCGTGGCCTCGGGCGCCCGTTCCACCGGTTCCTGCTGGCCATGCTGGTGTTCACGCTGGGCAACTCGGCCGACGCATTCCTGCTGCTGCGACTGGCGCAGTCGGGCGTGCCCGAGGCGTGGGTGGCGGTGCTCTGGTCGCTCCACCATGTGGTGAAGATGGCCGCCACGTATGTCGGCGGGCGCCTGTCCGACCGGCTGGGCCGGCGGCGCATGGTGCTGGCCGGCTGGGCGGTCTACGCGGCGGTCTACCTGGTCTTCGCCGCCGGTCCGTCCATGCCCGGGCTCGTCGCCGCGTTCATGGTGTACGGAATCTACTTCGGCCTCACCGAGCCGGTGGAGAAGGCGTGGGTCGCCGACCTGGCCCCGACGGCGCTGCGCGGCGCGGCATTCGGGTCGTACCACGCGGTGGTGGGGCTGGGCGCGCTGCCCGCCAGCCTCGTCTTTGGCCTGGTCTGGCAGGCCTGGGGCGCTCCGGCCGCATTCGGTTTGGGTGCCGCCCTGGCCGCCGCGGCGGCCGCCCTGCTCGTGCGTGTGAGCGCCGAGGAGGCAATCGCGGCCGATGGGCTGAACCAGGCGCCGAAATCCACGTACAATCAACCCAAGGAGTAGCGGTATGACGGAAACCCCCGGGACCACCGAGAAGAAGAGCCCCTGGCGCGAGATCGTGGAACCGTTCGTAAACCTGGTGCAGGCGCCGATGGCCCTCTGGGCGGCCAATCTGAGCTACTGCCTCGAGGGGCTGGCCTACTTCGGAACACTGGCCCTGCTGGCGATCTACTACAACGACTTCCTCGGCTTCGACGACCACGCCGCCGACTGGATGGTGGGTGTGCTCACAGGCGGCATCACCCTGGGCATGCTGTTCCTCGGCAGCATCCCCGACCGTTGGGGCGTCCGCCGGGCGCTGGTGGCGGCGATGGCGTTCGTCCTGGTGGGCCGGGCGCTGCTCGCGGCCGGTCCCACGTTCCTGCCGTGGTTCGGCGGCGCGACATCGCCGCTGTTCCTGGTGTCGCTGGCGGGGATCCTGTGCGTAGTGGTGGGCTGGGGGATGTACCAGCCGGCGATTTTCTCCGCCGTCAAGCATTTCACGGACGAGAAGACCGCGGCGATGGGCTTCGCCATGCTGTACGCGGTGAACAACCTGGGCGGCTTCCTCCCCGGGCTGCTGTCGCCCCGGGTGCGCGCCGCCACTAACGCGTTCTTCGAGGCCCACGCGCCCACCGCCGGCCCCGGACCCCGCGGCGAGATCCATTACGGCATCCTCGGGGTGTACTGGGTATATGTGGCCCTGACCGTGGTGGGCCTGCTGGTGGTGGCGCTCCTGCTGAACCGGCGCGCGGTGGAGCGGGCCCGCCGGATCCTGGCCGGCGACTCGGCCGCCGGCGCGCCCCCCGCGGCGGAGGGGACCGGCCGGCCCCGGCGCACGCTGGGCGAGTATCTGCGCCAACATCCGCTGCGGGACGGCAAGTTCACCTTTTTTGTTTTCGTCCTGATCCCGGTGCAGACGCTGTTCGCCCACAACTGGCTGACCCTGCCCCAGTACGTGGACCGCTGCTTCGGCCAGGGCGTCCGGGACAACATGGAGTTCTTCGTCAACTTCAGCCCGCTGCTCATCTTTGTGCTGACGCCGCTGGTGGCCGCGCTCACCACGAAGGTGCCGGTGTACCGCATGATGATGCTGGGCACGCTGGTGATGGCCGCCCCCACGTTCCTGCTGTCGCTCGGCACCAACGTCTATCTGCTGGTCGCGTACATCGTGATCATGTCGGTGGGCGAGGCCATGTGGTCGCCCCGCTTTCTGCAGTTCATCACCCAGATCGCACCCGCGGGGCGCACCGGCGAATACGTGGGCGTGGGGCAGTTCCCCTGGTTCCTGACCAAGATCCTCACCAGCCTGTACGCCGGCTTCTTCCTGGCCCGCTTCGTGCCCATCGATGGCTTGCGCCATCCCCAGACCTTGTGGCTGGTGTACGGCGGCGTCGCCATGATCACGCCGGTGGCGCTGTTCCTGGCCCGCCGGCGGGTCAGCGGCAAGCTGGAGGAGAAGGGCTGACGCGACGGGCGCGGCGGCGGTGCAGACACCCGGCCGCCGGCGCACCTTGAGATACGTGGGACAATATCCGCGAGGCCTGGTCGGGCCCGCGAACCTTATTCCGACTGAGGAGGCGACATGCGCAACGCGACCATCGGCATCCTGCTGACGGCGATCCTGACGGCCGCCGGCATCCTGGGCGTGCCGGCGGCGGATCCGCCGGCGATCCAGTATCCCAAGACGGCCACGGTGGACCAGACGGACGACTACCACGGCACGAAGGTGGCCGACCCGTACCGCTGGCTCGAAGACGACAAGGCCCCGGCCGTGGCCGCTTGGGTGCAGGAGCAGAACGCCCTCACCTTCGGCTACCTGGACAAGATCCCTTACCGCGACGCCATCCGCAAGCGACTGGAGACGCTGATGAACTATCCCCGCTACAGCGCGCCGTTCCGGGCGGGCGATTACTACTTCTTCAGCAAGAACGACGGCCTCCAGAACCAGAGCGTGACCTATTACCAGAAGGGCCTGACCGGCGAGCCCCGGGTCTTCCTCGACCCCAATGCGCTCTCGAAGGACGGCACCACGCGGGCCGGCCTGGCCGGTTTCTCCGAGGACGACCGCTACGTCGTGGTCCGCTACTCGGCGGCCGGCTCCGACTGGGGCGAGTTGAAGGTCATGGGCGTGGCCAGCCGCCGCGAACTGTCGGACCACCTGAAGTGGGTCAAGTTTTCCGGCGCGGCCTGGCGGGGCAACGGCTTCTACTACAGCCGCTATGACGCTCCCAAGTCGGGCGAGGAGCTCACCGCCCGCAACGAGAACCAGAAGATTTACTACCACAAGCTGGGCGACCCCCAGGACAAGGACCGCCTCGTCTTCGAGGACCCCGAGCATCCGCTGCGCTACCACGGCGCCA
This sequence comes from Acidobacteriota bacterium, assembly GCA_012517875.1. Lineage (NCBI taxonomy): Bacteria > Pseudomonadati > Acidobacteriota > Acidobacteriota bacterium. The sequence goes on from JAAYUB010000134.1 coordinate 40,198, forward strand.
GCGTGACCGAGGACGGGCGTTACCTGATCATCTCCAGCTCCGAGGGGACCCACGGCAACGAGGTGCGCGTCCGCGACCTGAAGCGCAAGGGCAGCCAGTTCCAGGTGCTCTGCCCGGGCTTCCGGTACAACTACTCGATCATCGACAACGTGGGCGATCGCTTCCTCGTCCACACGGACCACGGGGCGCCCAACTATCGGGTGGTGCTGATCGACCCGCGCCGGCCCGAACCGGAGAACTGGCAGACCGTCGTCGCCGAGAAGAAGGACGTGCTGCGCGGCGCCTCGACCGCCGGCGGCAAGCTGTTCTGCACCTACCTCGTGGACGTGTCCACCCGCGTCTACCAGCACGCCCTCAACGGCAGGCTGGAAAAAGAGATCGAACTCCCCGGCCTGGGATCGGCGGGCGGATTCTACGGCAAGAAGAAGGACACGACCCTGTTCTATACCTTCACCAACTTCACCTATCCACCGGTGATCTTCAAGTATGACCTGAAGACGGGCCGGAGCGAGCTGTTCCGCCGCACCGAGCTCCCCTTCGACCCGGCCGGCTTCGAGGCGAAGCAGGTGTTCTACCCCTCGAAGGACGGCACGAAGATCCCCATGTTCATCGTGCACAGGAAGGGGCTGGCGCTCACCGGCGACAACCCCACCTACTTGTACGGCTACGGTGGCTTCAACGCCAGCATGACACCGTCGTTCAGCGCCACGCTGATGCTCTGGCTGGAAAGCGGCGGCGTCTACGCCATGGCCAACCTGCGGGGCGGCGGCGAGTACGGCGAGAGCTGGCACCAGGCCGGCATGCGCGAAAAGAAGCAGAACGTGTTCGACGACTTCATCGCCGCGGCCGAGTACCTGATCCGCGAAAAGTACACCTCGTCGGAGCGGCTGGCCATCGCCGGCGGCTCCAACGGCGGGCTGCTCGTGGGCGCCTGCATGACCCAGCGCCCCGAGCTGTACAAAGTCGCCCTGCCGGCGGTGGGCGTGATGGACATGCTCCGCTTCCACAAGTTCACGGTGGGGTGGGGCTGGACCGTGGAGTATGGCACCAGCGACGACCCCGACCAGTTCAACTACCTGAAGGCGTACTCGCCGCTCCACAACCTGAAGCCGGGCGTGCGCTATCCGGCCACCCTGGTCACCACCGCCGATCACGACGACCGCGTGGTGCCGGCCCACTCGTTCAAGTTCATCGCCACGCTGCAGGCGTGCCAGGCCGGCCCGGACCCGGTGCTCATCCGCATCGAGACGCGCTCCGGCCACGGCGCCTCTTCGCTCACCAAGGGCCTCGACCTTCAGGCGGACACCTGGGCGTTCACGTTCTGGAACATGGGGGTGAAGCCGAAGGTCGGGGAATAGGTGGCGCAGGCGTCCCGCCTGCGGAAGTGAACGGTGAACAGTGAACAGTAAACAGTGAGGAGATAGGAGGTGGCAGGTAGGAGTTAGGAGATGGGAGTTGGGATGCTCCCGATTTCCAGACAGTCGAGATGATTGGCCCGCCGCCGGCGGGACGTGCTGTCGGTTGTATTAGAATGAATCGGTGAATCGGGCAGAGGGCTCCGCCGGGACGCTCTGCCCGATATTTTTCTCGCGCCTGCAAACCTGGACCCTGCAAATCTCGAATAATCGATAGCGCCGGCCTCCCGCCTGCGAGACGGGCGTTCAATACCATTCGCTCGAGCGGACGGCCCTGACGGACGGCCGCCCAGCGCACACGTTGGAGCAGCGGTTCGAATCCAGCAGAGCGACAGGAGGGTGACAGCATGAAGCTCGGTACCCGGTACATACCAGTCATCGTGGCTTTCTTCCTCGGAATTGGAGGATCTGCGGCTGTAGCCCAGATGGTGACTTACAACGGCGGCGTCACGCATACGGGCTACTACGACGAGCCGCCGCTGCATGAACTGAAAGGGTTGAAATGGAAATACGACACCGGCGCCGACCTGGTCACGTCGCCGCTGCTGGCCTATGGCGGCTGTCTGTTTTTTGGGGATGGAGCCGGGTGGTTTCACGCCGTCGATATTCAATCAGGAAAAGAGAGGTGGCGATTCAATGCCGGCCAGACTGTCGCCGGCTGCCCCACCGTCTTCAACGACAAGGCCTACTGGGGCTGCGGAGCGGGCATTCTCTACGTGCTGGATCCGCGTTCGGGCAAGGAACTCCGCCGATTTCAGACTGATGGTCGCCTCGAGAACCGAGATGGGGCGATTTGTTTCCCGCCGCTGGTTCATGACGGGATGGTTTTCTTTACCAGTCATGACCACAGTCTCTATGCGTTGGATGTCGACTCCCTCGAGATCAAGTTCAAGCTCCAGACCGAGAACTCCATGTGCTGCAGCCCTTCCCGGTGCGGCAATGTCATCTATCTGGCCAACGCGAGCGGATACGTCTCTGCGATTGACGTGAGCGCGCGTGCCGTGATCTGGCGATTCAAAGCCGCGAAGAATGTCTATCATGCGCCGGCCATAGCCGACGGGATTGCGTATTTCTGCAGCCAGGACCACTTCGCCTACGCGGTGGACGCAACCACCGGCAAGGAGATATGGAGATTTGAGGCCGACGGCGTGATCAGCAAGGAGCCCGCGATTCACAACGGATGTGTGTATTTCACCACCCTCTTCAGCCACCTCTACGCGCTGGACGCAAAGAGCGGCCGATTGATCTGGGACGTCCGGAAGGAGGGTAAAGCGTATTCCAAAGCGATCGTCGCCGGCGATGTGGTCTACTGGGGCGGTGGCGATCATCATCTCTATGCGCTCAGCGCTTCGAGCGGCAAGATGCTGTGGCGGTTTGAGGCTGATGCGGCGGTCAATTACCCGAGTTGTCATGGCGGCATGGTGTTTTTTGGAAGCGGTGGCAGCGTCTATGCCCTGGAATAATGGTCGTGACGGCGAGCCCCTGGCTACCAAGAACAGTGAACGGTGAACAGTGAACGGTGAACAGTGAGGAAAATTGGTGAATCGGTGAGTCGGTGAATCGGTGAATCGGGAGACGTCAAACGTCAGACTTAAGACTTAAGACTTATGACACTGATTTCCGCGTCGGGCGGCGCCGGCGGCCCGGCTGCGCAGTAACTGCGGCGTGTAGCCCGGGCCGAAAGGCCCGGGTGGGGCGGATCCCGTACGGCGTGGGCGAGCCGCGCCAGCGGCGACAGGAATGGATCGGGATCAGTGCCCGATGATTCACGCGTTGCTAATATGTTCGAACGGATTTGAAAGGGTCCAACCCATTCACCCGTCTCCGTCGCTCCCGCGGAGCGCTGATTGCTCCACCCCTCCGCCGACCCGGACCTGTGGGTCCGGGCTGCATGCCGCTGCCGGTTGCGACGCAACCGCCCTCCCCGTGTTTTCTCGCGCCCCTGCAGGGCGCGGGCCGGCTCGCGATGCGTCGCCCCCCCTGGGCCTGCGGCCCAGGCTATTGACCGCCGTCCCTCCGGGCCGGATGCGTGCGTTCCATGACGAAATGATCGGCAGACGTCCTGCCCCTCACGATCCGGCGAGGGGCCGGACGCCGAGGACCGGCGAGGCCGGTCCAATGTGGGTAGCCCCGAGTGAAACCTGGGGTGGGCTGGCGGCCGGCCGATTGAGGGCGATGACCCGCGAGGCGGGTCGAATGTGGATCCGGTCCGTCGGTGACGGGGGTACGACGGGCGCGGATGTCCGTCGCATGTTCGACCCGCGTTGCGGGTCGGACCCTTCCCCCACCGACCCGGCACACCCCGGGCTCGCGCCCGGGGCTACCCATATCCGACCCGCCCTGCGGGTCGCTCCGGCTCACGCCGGAGCGGAACAGACCCCAGCTTTAACCTGGCGATACATTCCAAATAACACTGCCACTGCCACCCCCATTCTGATCTCCCGCTATCCATGTTATCGCCGCCATGTTTTGGATGCTGCAGAGCGGGTTGACACGGATGGGTTCGGATGGTAAAGGACGATAACGATATGGCCATATCTGATTTCCGGAGCGCGATGCAATCACGTCTTGTGTTCTGTGCGGACGGGAAAGATCACACCAGCCGTGAGGCGTCCGATACGCTCGCTCCTGAAGGCAAACTGGCTGAGGACGAGCTAATGACGTGACGGAGACATGACATGCGCAAGGAGTACGGAAAAGCGCTCCGGCAGTATTTCTCAAAGCAGATGAAGGAGCGACTGCCGGAGTTCAAAGAGGAAAAGGTGCAGTCCGTGTACCTGTGGCCCGGGCAGCGGGCGTTCAGCCGGCCGCTCTCCGGCTCGCTGAAGTGCTGGATCGTGCTCAGCCCCAGTCCCAAGGACTTCGACGAGTTCACCGTCCTGATCGGATGGTCGACGCTGGGGCGGTACCCGGAGCTCTCGGTGATCCCTTCTCCCCAATCGCCGTCGCCGGACCGGGTGGAATTCAGCCAGCCGGAGTACCTCACGCGACTCCCGCAGCTCTGGACCCGGCAGGACGAATGGTGGGTCATCCAGGAGTTCGAGCCGGCGCTCACCGTGGAGCAGATGACGGCCCGGATGGCGCCCATCCCGGCGCCGGCGGCCGAGGAGAAAGTGATCCCCCGCGTGCAGGAGTCCATCGACAAGGTGATTGAATACGGCCTCCCCTATCTGTCCGAGTTCGTGCGGTCGAGGGGCGAGGGCGGCTGAGCGGGCGTTCCCGGCGGACGCGCGCCGCGCACCCCGCTGCTGAGGCGAAGTGCTGACGTCACACATATACACGACTGACAATGTGCGGTACCGAATGTCCATTCGGCTACGAGCCGGTGTCGCCGTTGCGAGCGGTTGTTAGCCGGCTAGTTCAGAAGGTCACCATGCCAAGTTTCCGGTTGAACGCGTCTCGGTTCATTGTCGGCATGATGCTGATCGTTTTTGCATTCTGATTTTTCTATTCGTCAAGGGGGACTACTCGACCCCCGGGGCGATTGGGATCGGCATCATCGGCCTGGTAAGCATTGCGATCTCGAGAAGAAAGTAAATGCTCAACCCAGGCCATTTCACCGGCGGCTGCCGCCGACATGCGGATCGCGGCATCAATGGTTGCCGGCTTTCACCGGACGTCGCTTCGGCATATGCCGAGCGCGTCGGTTCGCCCGCCCGCGGCTGAGCTGCTGGTTGTCGGGCAAAGGAGGAAGCGCATGACACCGCAAACCCTTGCGGCCCTGGTGGATGCGTTGGTGGCGCTGACACCGGGCAGCCCGGAGGCGGAGCCCATCCAGCACGCCATCGAGAGCCGGCTGATGGACGCGCTGCGAAACGGCAGGCGTCCGGCAGGTGAGGGGCTGGTGGAGTCGCTCGCCGCGCACGGCTACACGGTCCAGCGGCTCGACGCGCTCCCCTGCATGTGGCGGGTGGCGCTCCCCTCGCCGCGGGTGCTGGAGATCTGGTTCACGGGGGGCGAGGCGCCGGTGGTGGCCGCGGTGTCCTACCGGGTCGGCAAACCGTGGGGCAGCCCGGCGCAGCGACGGGCCGCCAAACTGCAGGCCGAGTTCTATCGGCGCTACGAGCGGCTGGCGCCGGACGGCGGCGAGCTGGCGACGGACGACCGTCTGGTTCAGCTCGTGGGCGAGCTCGAGGCCGACGTGAACAACGGCGGCTTTGGCCAGTATCTCGGCAACAAGGGCGCGGCACGTGCCCGGGAAGCTCTCGCGTGCCTGTTCGCCATCGGTGCCGGGCAAACGGCCGGGTGGCTGCAAGCAGCGCTTGAAGGCAGCGGCGCGGAGGACCTGTCGCGCCTCGACCAGGAGTTTTACGAGGGGGCGGAGGACCTGGCAGCGTTGGCCATGGCGTACATCAAACGCAGAACGTGACGGCGCCCTGGACGAATCAGCTTCCTTCCGGAAGGGAGCGATAGAGGTCAACCGCAGAAGCGGGAGGCGGAGGACGCAATGGCGTCTGGCGATCCCCCGCTCAACAGCGGCGCGTTCCATCCGGCGGCCAACCGGCTCCATCCGCTCCTCCGTCCTGCCTGGCGTGTGGCCGGCCACCCCTGAACGCGGCACGCGCACACGGCCGTCACCGGCCGAAATCCGGTTGCTTTTCCGTCTGCAGATGTCCCAAAATGAGATCCAAGCAAGAACGGAACGTGCAGAATGGCGGCGCCGCAGAAAAGTCCAGCGGGGCACGGGAGTGAACGATGAGTGACGAATGGTCCGATTCGGCGGCTCCTGTTTTTGACTCCGAGTATGCGTCGATTCTGGCGGTTGTGGACCAGCGCATTCACCTGGAATGGCGTGCCCACCCGGAACAGCATCTGGATGCAGCCGGCGGGCATCTGATCGAAGCGGCCCGTCATCTGGGCCGATTGCTCCGGGTCATCTATCGCCACCGACTGCTGGACGCTCTCCGCGACGAGTTCATGTGGTATGTCCATCTGTTCGCCGCTCACGGTTGGGGGCACGATGCGTTATCCTTGGTTCTTGACAGCTGGATCGTCGGCATTCAAGGGCTGATTCCGACGCCGGAGTGCAACCAACTGGCCGCACCGCTGCAAGCCCTCCGGGACGACTTGTCCCACCTGTTCGCGACGGCCGAGGCCGGGGACGGGACCGGCCGGCCGGCCTTCGACCCGCGGCTGATGGACGATCTGTTGCGGGGCGACGTCCAACACGCGCAGCAGCGCCTCCTGTCGAGCACAGCATCCGTCGCGACGCCGGACCGCTGGATCGTGGACATGCTGCTCCCGGCCATGGCCGAGGTTGGCAGTCGGTGGGAGCGACACCAGATTGAAATTTACGAGGAACACCTCGCCTCCCAGGCGATCAAAAGCCTCCTGATCCGGCTGCCGGCGCTGCCGGCCGCTGCCGCGCCACTGATCGGACGGACGGCGCTGGTCACGTGCGCCCCCGGCGACGAACACGACCTGATCCCGATGGCCATGAGCGCGTATCTCGAGACGAAAGGCTGGCAGGTGAAAAACCTCGGCGGCAGCCTGCCGGTCGGGCAGATTGTCGCCGCCGCGACAGCCCTGGAACCGGACGTGCTGTTCATCACCCTGACGATGCTGTTTCTGATCGATGAGCTGCTCGCGGTTCTGGATGGATTGCGCCGGGACTACCCGGACGGCAAGGTGATCGTGGGAGGCCGCGGAACTGTGGCCGCACAGGCCTTGCTGGAAAGTCGCGGGGCCTTCGTGGCCCGGGATTTTGATCACGGACACCGCCTGGCTCTGCAGGTGAGCCATCATGCGTAGTCTGACCGCTCTGCGGATGGTCATCCACGATCGGTCGTCCACGGCGGGTTCGCTTCTCGGCGTGGTGGCCATCGTGTTTTTGGTCGGGCAGCAGCTGTCCATTCTGTTCGGGCTGTTGAATTACATGTCCGTTCTGGTGGATCACAGCGGCGCGGACGCATGGATCATGAGCCGGAACGCGCGCAATGCCGATGCCGGGTTTTTAATCTCGGATCGCTACATCGATCGGATCATCGGATTGCCGGAAGTCGCCTGGGCCGAGCCGGTCCTGATCGGGAACGGGCTGTTCCGAACCACGGATGGTTCGTATGAGTCGGTTCGGGTGGTGGGCAGCCGCCGGCCGCGATTTGCAGGCGGGCCGTGGCGATTCGCCCAGTCGAATGAGGATGCGTTGCTGGACCTGGAATCCGTCACCGTGGACCGCCTGGATCTGGACAAGCTGGGCAATCCGGGTCTCGAGGAGATAACGGAAATCGGCGAACGCCGCGTCCGCGTGCGGGCGGTCACGGAGGGAGCCCGGGGCTTTCAGGGGACACTGGTCTTTGCCTCCATCGAGAAAGTCAGGGAAATCGCCCGCACGCCGGCGGGGATGGCCTCCGTCATTCTGGTGCGCTTCGTCGACGGTTCCAACGCTGCGGCCACACTGGCCAAGTTGCGGACGATCATGTCGTTCGCGAGCGTGTACAGCACCGCTGAACTCGCGCACCGGACCCGGCTGTATTATTTTACCAACACCGGTATCGGCGGCAGCTTCGGCTTCTCCACGGTGATCGCGGTCCTGATCGGCGTGGTGATCATTTCCCTGACCATGTACACCAGTGTGCTGGGCCGAACGCAGGATTTCGCGGTGATGCGCGCCATCGGCGGCCGCAAATGGGACATCGCCGTGGTGGTGTTCGTCGAGGCGCTCATCATCACCGGTGTCGGTCTGTTCGCCGGTTTCCTGATGCTGGCCGCTTTGCTCAACACCACCGGAAATTCCTCCATCCCCAGCTATCTGCCCGGTGTTGTGCCGCCCGTCCTGGCGGCGGGGACCTTGATCGTCAGCCTGCTGGGTTCCGCCATCGCTCTGCGCACGGCGCTCAAGGCCGATCCGGCGGCGGTATTCCACTGATGAACGGGGCAGTCTCATGGTGACGTTGCGATTGGAGGGGATCGCGAAGGATTTTTCGGACGGGCGTCAGATCCGCCGGGTGCTGTTCCCGACGGATTTGACGCTGTTGTCGGGGAAACTGATGGTTGTCTCCGGCCCTTCGGGCAGCGGCAAAACCACGCTGCTTTCCATCATGGGGCTTGTGCTCCGACCGTCCGAAGGCCGGCTGTTTCTCAACGATCAAAACATCACGAGCCTGTCCGACAACCAGTCGGCGGATATCCGTTTGCGGAACTATGGTTTTGTGTTTCAGCAGCCGATGCTGATCGAAGGTCTCAGCGTGATGGACAATATCTTGTTGGCCATGGCGGTGCAGGGTGGACGTCCGCCGGCAACCGCGCGGGCGAAGGCCCGCGGTCTCCTGAAGAACCTCGGTCTCGATGACGTGGGCCATTTTCAACCGCGCTTGCTGTCCGGTGGAATGAAACAGCGGGCCTCCATCGCTCGGGCCCTGGTCAAGGACCCGGCTGTTCTGCTGTGCGATGAACCGACATCGGCACTCGATGCCGAGAGCGGACAAGGGGTGATGGGCGTTCTCAAGCGCATCGCCATCGAGGAGCAGCGGATCGTCGCCGTGGTCTCGCATGACGCCCGGGTGTTCCCCTACGCCGACCGCCTCATCAAAATCGAGAATGGCCGTGTGGTCTCAGATACGATGGAACATTATGTCAGACAATAGGATATGACGCCATGAAATTGCCGAAATGGATCATTTGGTTGATCTTCGTAATTGTGGTGATCGCCGGATCCTACTACACGGTTGTATCCCTCCGCCGGGCGGCGGCGCCGCCGGAGCCGGCCAAAACACCTTCGCTGGACAACGCCCCGGTCCGGCTGTATGGCCGCGTGGAACCCCTGCACCGGGAGGTGTTCCTCGGGCCGCTGCAACCCCGCCGCGTGACGAAGATCCTGGTCAAAGAGGGAATGGAAGTCCATCCGGGGCAGGTGCTGGTGGAGTTGGATTCGGATGTGGAGCAACAGGCGGCCCAGCTTGCCCGCTTGCGGGTCCTGGAATTGGAATCCCAACTGGACAGGCTCCTTGACGAACTCAGGCGCGAGGTTCCGCTGACCGAGATCCGCCCCGGTGAAATGCAGAACGCCCTGCAGGTTTTGGTACTGCGGGTTCGGGAGCTGGAATCCCGGCTGGATCTCGTTCTGGATGAGCTGAAACGCAAGGAGCCGTTGTCCCAAATCGGAGCGGTGTCGGAGCAGGATTTCAGCCAGAAGATTCTGGAAGCGAAAAGCATCCGCAGCCAGATCGCCACCGCGACAGCGGAAGCGGAATTGGATTTCCAGCAGAAACAGTTGCAGGCCGAAAGCATCCGCCGGCAGATCGCCACTGCCAAAGCCGAAGTGGAATTGAAACGCCGTGAGCTGGACAAGCTGACTCTGGTTTCACCCATCGAAGGGATGGTGTACAAACTGGACGTTCGCATCGGCGAGCTGCTGACCGCCCAGGATTACGCCCGCATCGTGCTGGGCGAAAGGCGGAAACAGATCCGGATGTATGTCGAGAGCTACTGGTTTGGCAAGATCCGCCAGGGGGATCGGTTTCAGATTCGAGATGGCGAAACTCTGGAACGGATCGGCGAGGGAACCGTCACCGAGGTTTCCCAGTATGTGGGCGTCCGGGATTTTCGGACGGAGGATTCCATGGAACGCCTGGATACAAAATACGCGCAGGCGATTCTGAGCGTGGACAACAGCACGGACATCCCTCTCGGCAAACTGGTGCTGTGCGATCGCACACTTTCGGGACAATGATACCGTGCGCCGTGCGCCTGCAGCGGCATCTGCGACGACCGGCTCGATCTCTGCGGGTGGCGCAGGTTGGCGTGGACTCTGATTGGTTCGGCCGGTCCGGGGCCGAGAATCGGCCATTCATGAAAACCCGCCGGTCGTCATGAACAGCGCGCGGGGCCTGGTATCCAGGCCCCGCATTGTTTTGGTCAGCAATAGCGGCGCTTCCCGGTGAGCGGGCCGCCGAGACTCCGCCGCGATCAGGCAAGGTCGAACCGGTCCAGGTTCATCACCTTGTTCCACGCCGCCACGAAGTCGTGGAGGAACTTCTCCCCAGAGTCGGCACAGGCGTACACTTCCGCCAGCGCCCGGAGCTGGGAATTGGAGCCGAAAACCAGGTCCACCCGCGTGGCGGTCCACTTCAATTCGCCCGTCTGGCGATCGCGACCTTCGAACAGGTCCTTGGCGTCCGAGACGGCCTTCCACTCCGTGCCCATGTCGAGCAGGTTCACGAAGAAGTCGTTGGTGAGCGTCTCCGGCCGCTGAGTGAAGACGCCGTGCCGGGTCCCGCCGACGTTGGTGTTCAGCACGCGCATCCCGCCCACAAGCACTGTCATTTCGGGCGCGGTCAAGGTCAGGAGCTGCGCCTTGTCCACCAGCAGCTCTTCGGCGGTGGCGGCATAGCGGGCTTTCTGGTAGTTGCGGAATCCGTCTGCAACCGGTTCGAGCACGGCAAACGAAGCCGCATCGGTCTGCTCTTGAGAGGCGTCCATACGCCCCGGCGCAAACGGCATCGTCACCGCGTGGCCGGCGTTCTTAGCCGCCTGCTCGATGCCGGCACAACCGGCCAGGACGATCAGGTCGGCCAGCGAAACCTTCTTGCCGTCGGACCGCGCCGCGTTGAACGCACTCTGGATGCCCTCCAGCGCCAGGAGCACTTTCGCCAGCTGTTTCGGCTGGTTGACCTCCCAGTCCTTTTGCGGCGCCAGGCGGATGCGCGCGCCGTTGGCGCCGCCGCGCTTGTCGGAGCCGCGGAAGGTGGAGGCGGCCGCCCAGGCGGTGGAGACCAGCTCCGAGACGGACAGGCCGACGGCCAGGATCCGGCTCTTCAGGGCGGCGATGTCCGTGGCGTCGATCAGCTTGTGATTGACGGCCGGGATGGGATCCTGCCAGATGAGCTCCTCGGCCGGCACCTCGGGCCCGAGATAACGCGCGCGGGGTCCCATGTCGCGGTGGGTCAGCTTGAACCACGCGCGGGCGAAGGCGTCGGCGAACTCGTCCGGGTTTTCCATGAAGCGCCGCGAGATTTTTTCATAGGCGGGATCAAACCGCAGCGACAGGTCGGTGGTCAGCATGGCGGGCGCATGACGCTTCGTCGGGTCGTGCGCGTCCGGCACAGTGCCGGCGCCCGCGCCGCCCTTCGGCGTCCACTGGTAGGCGCCGGCCGGGCTCTTGGTCAGTTCCCACTCGTAGCCGAACAGGTTCCAGAAGAAGTTGCCGGTCCACTTCGTCGGCGTGGTGGTCCAGGTCACTTCCAGGCCGCTGGTGATGGTGTCGCCGCCCTTGCCCGTGCCGAAGCTGCTCTTCCAGCCGAGGCCCTGTTCCTCGATGCCCGCGGCCTCGGGCTCCGGCCCCAGATGTGACGCCGGGCCGGCGCCGTGGGTCTTGCCGAAGGTGTGGCCGCCCGCGATGAGGGCCACCGTCTCCTCGTCGTTCATGGCCATGCGGGCAAAGGTGTCCCGGATGTCCTTCGCCGCGGCGACCGGGTCCGGCTTGCCGTTCGGGCCCTCGGGGTTGACATAGATGAGGCCCATCTGCACGGCGGCGAGGGGATTGTCGAGATCCCGGTCCCCGGAGTAGCGCTGGTCGTCCAGCCACTTGGTCTCGGCGCCCCAGTAAACATCTTTTTCCGGTTCCCAGATGTCCTCGCGCCCGCCGGCGAATCCGAACGTCTTGAACCCCATGGATTCCAGCGCGACGTTACCGGCGAGGATCATCAGGTCGGCCCAGGAGATCTTGCGGCCGTACTTCTGCTTGATGGGCCAGAGCAGCCGGCGCGCCTTGTCGAGGTTGACGTTGTCGGGCCAGCTGTTGAGGGGGGCGAAGCGCTGGTTGCCCCGGCCGCCGCCGCCGCGGCCGTCGCCGACGCGGTAAGTGCCGGCGCTATGCCACGCCATGCGGATGAACAGGGGGCCGTAGTGGCCGAAGTCCGCGGGCCACCACTCCTGTGACTGCGTCATCAGCTCGCGGAGATCTTGTTTTACGGCCGCCAGGTCGAGGCTTTTAAACTCCTTCGCGTAGTTGAAATCCCCGCCCATCGGGTTGGACTTGGACGAGTGCTGGTGCAGGATGTCAAGTCGCAGCTGGTTCGGCCACCAGTCCCGGTTCGTCGTCCCGCCGCCAGCCATGTGGGGGGGGACGCGTGCATCGTTATCTACAGTCATTTGATTGTACCTCCATTGTTGATGTGCCGTCTGGACTCGCCCCAACCCTCCATGTCACCGGTTTGGTCAGCACGCGCCGCCGGGACCGGCGGTTCCGTTACGCGCGTCCGGCGGTGCTTCACGGGCACTTCTTGAATACCATGAACCAGTCGAGAACCTTCATGTCCTTGTCCGGCTTGTCCACGCGCTGCTTGGCCACGCCGCAGGAACCGGGCGGTGGAACGATCACATCCTCGCCCGGCTGCCAGTTTGCCGGAGTGGCCACCTTGTGCTGGTCCGACAGTTGCATGGCCATCAGCAGCCGCTTGACTTCTTCCATGTTGCGGCCGTTGCTGAGCGGGTAGTACAGGATAGCCCGGACCACGGCGTTCGGATCGATGATGAAGACCGCCCGGACCGCTTGGGTGGTGCTGGCCGCCGGCTGCAGCATCCCGAAGGCCTTGGAGACTTCCATGGTCAAATCGCTGATCACCGGGAAGTTGACTTCGATGTCCTTCATGCCCTTATATTCGATTTTCTCCTTGATAGTGCGCAGCCAGGCGATGTGGCTGTACGTGCTGTCAATGGACAGCCCGATGAGTTTGCAGTTCAACTTCTCAAACTCCGGCTGCATGTGTGCGAACGTCATGAACTCGGTGGTGCACACCGGCGTGAAATCCGCCGGGTGGGAAAAAAACACCACCCATTTCCCCGCGTAGTCGTCAGGGAAATTGATGGGACCCTGGGTCGTTTCCGCCTTGAAAGCGGGCGCCTTCTCGCCGATCAATGGCAGTCTGACAGTTTGTTCCATCTCATCCTCCAAAAATTGTGATATATGGCGTATACAGATCAATAATTGGACGTGCGGCTCAATGCCGGCATCCAGTCTTGACCGGGGAATGTGGTCCCACTCGGCCGGCCGTCGATTGCCGGCAGTTGAGGCAGATTCCGAAGAAATCCAACCGATGGGTGACGATCTCAAAACCGGTTTCGCAGGCGACTTCGCGGGTGAGCGCCTCCAGGCTGTCCAGGTTCGGATCGAGAATGGCCCCGCACCGCGTGCAGATCAGGTGTGGATGCGGGTGCGGCTGGTGGCCATCGTAGCGATTCCCGCTGTCGGCAAAACCTAGTTCCAGCACCTCGCCGATCTCCTTCAGGACACCGATGGTCTTGTAGATCGTGGCCAGGCTGATGGTAGGAAAGCGCACCCGGACCTCGTCGTAGACCATCTCGACGTTGGGGTGCCACTCGCTGGCGGCCAGCGCCTCGATCACCGCCAGGCGCTGGGGGGTGATGCGGAACCCGCGGCTCCGCAACCTGGCCAGCATTTGTCCAACCCGTGACGTCGCTTCGGTAGCCGTTTTCGTATGTTTTAGCACGTAGATACATTATCGTAGTAGTATGATTTTGTCAATAAATATTATCAATAAATAATAATTGCTGATAAGAACTAGCAACCGATCCGATGGCGGTGAAATCCGATGCCGTCCCGGGCGGTTTATGTTAATCTGCCCATCGAAAAAGAACATTGCCGGATCTCGATGAGGTGACCATGAATTACCCCGTCTGGGAACCGTACATCGCCAACGGCGTGCTCATTGGCGTGATCGCCATCGTCCACGTGTTCGTGTCCCACTTCGCCATCGGCGGCGGGCTGTACCTGGTGCTCGCCGAGATCTGGGCGCGGCGCCGGAACGACGCCGCCCACCTGGCGTACCTGGAACGGTACTCCCGGTTCTTCGTTCTGCTCACCCTGGTGTTCGGCGCCGTGACCGGCGTCGCCATCTGGGTGACCATCGGGCTGATCCACCCGGTGGGCACCAAGTGGCTGATCAACCACTTCGTCTGGGGCTGGGCCACGGAGTGGGTGATGTTCTTCCTGGAGATCACCGCCGCCATGCTTTACCTGTACGGCTGGCGGCGGCTGTCGCCGAAACTGCACCTGGCCATCGGCTGGATCTACTTCGTCACCGCCTGGCTGTCGCTGGTGATCATCAACGGCATCCTCACCTTCATGCTGACCCCCGGCGGCTGGCTGGCTTCGGGCAGCTTCTGGGAAGGATTCTTCAACCCCGGTTTTCTGCCGGGGATGGTTTTCCGCACCGGCATCTGCCTGGCCCTGGCCGGCCTCTACGCCTCGCTCTCGGCGGCCCGGGAGCAGAACGCGGAGCTCAAGACGCGGATTCTCCGCTTCAACGGCTCCCTGACGCTGGGGGCGCTGGCGGTGGGCGTGCCGTCGGGCTACTGGTATTTCCTCACGCTGCCGCCGGTCGCGGCCGAGCAACTGGTGTCGGCGCGGGTACCGGCGCTGGCGGTGCAGGTGATGCTCGCGGCCGCCGGAGTGCTGGCACCGGCGGTCCTGGTTCTGCTGCTGCTCATCCCCCGACGAACCGGCGCCGTCGCCGCCGGCGTGATGCTGGCACTGGCGCTTGTTTCCATGGGCGGCTTCGAGTGGGCCCGCGAGGCCATCCGCAAGCCGTACGTCATTCACGAATTCCTCTACAGCAACAATCTGCTGGCGCGCGACGCGGCCGCGCTGCCGGCCGCCGACCCGCTGCCGGTGACCTTTTCCACCGGGGACCGGGGCCGCGACCTGTATCTCCACGGCTGCCGCTCCTGCCACACCATCGACAGCTATCACCCGCTGCGGGAGTATGTGGCCGGTCTCGATGAAGCCTGGATCGCCGGCATCATCCCACGACTCCATCTCTACCGCGAGAAGATGCCGCCGTTCCCGGGCAACACGGCCGACGCCGAAGCCCTGGGGCGCTACCTGAAGTCCGTGGCCGGACCCGATCCGCTGGTTGACGGACGGCTGAGCGCCGCGGCGCAGGATGCGCTTGCATTCAGGCGGCGCTGCGGCGGCTGTCACACCCTCGCCGGCAATTTCCGTCCGCTGGCGGACGCCTTTACCGGCCTGACGCCCGCGGACGCGGCCGACATCGTTGCCGGCATCGGCGACATGTCCGATTCCATGCCTCCCTTCACGGGAACCGACGAGGAAAAGGAACAGGTGGCCCGCCACCTGACCGGAGGTGCACAATGAACGTCCTGCAATCGTTCGGACCGGTGTTGGCCACCGCCGGACCGGCCCTGGTCCAGCCGGCGCCCTACTGGCTGCTCACCGCGCTCCACTGGCTCACCTTCACCCTGCACCTGGTGGCGATGAACCTGCTGTTCGGCCTGCTGCTGGTGCTGCTGCTGGCCCGCCGGCATGCGACCGTGCGGCTCCTGGAAGAGACCGCCATCAAAATATTCCCGGTGGCGATGGCCGCCACCATCACCCTGGGGGTGGCGCCGCTGCTGTTCACCCAGGTGGTGTACGGCGAGTTCTTCTACGCCGCCACCATCATCTCGGGCTGGAACTGGTTCCTCCAGATCCCGGTGGTGATGGTCGTATACTACCTGCTCTACATCGTGGCGCTGCGGAAAAACCTGTCGGCCGGCGTCCGGCGCGGCCTGCTGGCGGCGGTGGCGGTGGGCTTCGTGTACATCTCCTACACGTTCACCATGATCTCGGACCTGGCGGAGAAGCCGGCCCTGTGGGCAGGGCTCTACCGGTCGTCGCCGGAAGGCGGCAGCCTCAATCCGCACGTGGCGGAGACCATCTGCCGCTGGGGCCACTCGATCGCCGGCGCCGTCGCGGTGGCCGGGATCATGATCCTCTGGTTCGCGCTCTTCCATCCGCAGCTGAAGGGGCGGACCGACCTGCTGGCGCTGGGCGGCCGGGTGTTCGTGGTCGCCGCGGTGAAGGCGACCATCCTGAGCCTGATCTACCTGGCACTCATCGACCGGACCGTTTTGGGCCGGTACCTCGAATCGCCCGCGCTGCACGCGCTTGTCACCGCCATCGTCCTTAACGTCGCGGCGGGAGTGCTCGCGTGGCGGGTCCGGCACGCGGCGCGCCCGCTCGGACACGTGCTGGCCGCCTCGGGACTTGTCTTTCTCGGCGTGGCATGCATGGTGGCGGCGCGGCATCACCTGCGGCTGGTGTACCTGCGCGACGCATTCGATCCGGCGGTCCTGGCCGTGATTCCGCAGTGGGGCCCGCTCGCCATGTTCCTCGTGACGTTCGTCATCGGCCTGGTGGTGCTGTACTGGATGCTGCGGCGGTTTTTTTCCGCCCCACATCCAGCGTGACGGGCGCGCCCAGCGCCAGACCGGAACTGACTGACAGGATCGTTTCGTCGTCGCGCCACCGGGCGGGGTGCGGGCGCCGCACCCTGTGGCGGCCCCGGGTGCCGCTCCGTGCGGACAAGCAAAAATTTGTGCGGACAAAGCAGCCGTTTGCCGCTATGCTGCAGGCACAATCTGAGGTTGGCTGGATCCGTTTGATTTGGAGTTTGTCGGATGAGCATCTTGGCCGATGGCCTCATCGTCCTGGGGCTGGCGATCGCAGTGGCAGTCATCTGCCACCGTCTGCGCATTCCGGCGGTGGTGGGTTTCCTCATGACCGGGGTGATCGCCGGTCCCTGCGGTCTGGCGCTGGTGCCCACTACGACCGAGGTGGACCATCTCGCCGAGCTGGGCGTGATCCTGCTGCTGTTCACCATCGGGGTCGAGTTTTCCCTGACCCAGCTGCTGGCCATCCGCCGCTACGTCCTGCTCGGGGGCACCCTCCAGGTGGGGCTGACCGCCGCCGTGGCCGCCGCTCTGGCGCTCGGCCTGGGCCGGCCCTGGGGGGAGGCGGTGTTCATCGGCTGGCTGGTGTCGCTGAGCAGCACCGCGGTGGTCCTGAAGCTGATGCAGGAACGGGCCGAAGTGGACACGCCCCACGGTCGAATGATCCTCGGCATCCTGATCTTCCAGGACATCATCGCGGTGCCCATGATGCTGGTCGCGCCGTTGCTGTCCGCCAGCCATGCCGGCGGCGTCGGCGCAATCGCCCCCCTCCTGGCCAAGGGGGCCGCCATCATCGCCGTCACCGGCCTGGCGGCCCGCTGGGCGGTGCCCCGGTTGTTACACCTCGTGGCGCGCACCCGAAACCGCGAAGTGTTCCTGCTGGCGGTGATCGCCGTCTGCCTGAGCGTGGCCTGGCTGACCGCGACGGCGGGCTTGTCGCTGGCCCTGGGCGCGTTTCTGGCCGGACTCATCATCTCCGAATCCGAGTACGGCCTGCAGGCGCTGGGGAATATCATCCCCCTGCGCGACGTGTTCACCAGCTTCTTCTTCGTTTCGGTGGGCATGTTGCTCGATACCGGCTTCCTCGTCCGGCACCCCCTCCTGGTGACCGTGGCGGTGCTCGGCGTGATCCTCGTCAAGGGGATGCTGGCCGGCGTCACCGCCTGGCTCATGGGTGGTATCCTGCGAGCGTCGGTCGGGGTGGGGCTGGCGCTGGCCCAGGTCGGTGAATTTTCGTTCATCCTGGCCCGGGTGGGGCAGGCGAACGGCCTCATGGCGGACTGGGTCTTTCCGCTCTTTCTCGCGGCTGCGGTGGCCAGCATGGCCGCCACGCCCCTGACGATGGCCGCCGCGGACCGCGTCACCGCCTGGCTCAGCCACCTGCCGCTGCCGGAGCGGGCGTGGTCCGGCCGCTTTCCGGCGCTCCCGCGCGACGTCGGGCCCCTGCGGGATCACTTGGTGATCGTGGGCTTCGGCGTCAACGGCCGCAACGTGGCCGCGGCGGCCAGGCGGGCTGGCATTCCGTACATCGTGACGGAGCTCAATCCGGATACCGTTCGCCGCGAGCAGGCCGCCGGCGAGCCCATCCTCTTCGGCGACGCCAGCCGCGAGCTGGTGCTGGAGCACGCGGGCGTGGCGGCGGCGCGGGTGGTGGTGGTGGCCATCAACGATCCGGCGGCCACGCGGGCGGTGGCCGCGGCCGTGCGCCGGCTCCACCCGGCGGTCCACCTGATCGTGCGGACGCGGTACCTGCAGGAGGTTCAGCCTCTGGCGGCGCTGGGCGTGAGCGAGATCATCCCTGAGGAGTTCGAAACCTCGGTGGAGATCTTCACCCGCGTCCTGTCCCACTACCTGGTGCCCCGCGACGCCATCGAGGAGCACGTGGCGGCGATCCGCGCGTCCGGATACGCGATGTTCCGCAGCCTGTCGGCCGGCGCGGCGCCGCTGCCCGCGCGGTCCGAGATCAACATCGCCGCGGTGCGCCTGGAGGCCGGGTCCGAGCTGGCCGGGCAGACGCTGGCGGAGGCGCGGTTGCGCAACCGGTTCGGTGTGACCGTGGCGTCCGTCCAGCGTGACGCCGAGACCCTCGATGCCGCCGCGGCCGATCTGCGGCTGCAGGAAGGGGACGTCCTGTACGTGATCGGCGCCCCGGACCGCGTGGCGGCCATGGGCCGGGCCTGCCGGGGTTGCCGGCCGGGTGATAATCTCTGAGCCGGCGGCGCCGGGACCATCGATGGACATTGTGACCGTCCAATCGGAACATCCTTGGGTGCGATCCGGCACGCTGGTCGGATCGCCACGAGCGTAGCCAGGCGCAGCCGGGCAGCGCCTGGACATGCCCGGGTGTCTCGGGAATGCACCTCCCGAGGATGGGGCGCAGAGACGTGCGGCGTCTGCGACCACCCGTTCGCCGCGCCCCGCGGCCGGATTCAGAGAGTCAGATCGCCGCTGAGGCAGCCGCAGAGGATGAGCAGATCCTGCACCGTCACGGCGGAGTCGTCGTCCAGGTCCACGTTCACACATCCCTGGGTGGTCAGGGCGGCTTGGCCGGTGAAGTGGTAGAGACAGGCCAGCGCGTCCAGGACGTTCACGGCGCCGTCGAGATTCGCGTCGCCGGGCAGTCTCGACAATCCCTCCGTGTAGGTGATCTCCAGGTACGTGCGGCTGCCGGCGGAGTATTCGCTCGCCTTGAGCTGGGTGATGGTGGCCGAGTCGTTGACCAGCAGGAAGCCGAAATTGTCCTCGACGCCGTCCACCCATTGCCGGACCTGCGCGGTCACGTCGATGGGCGGGTAGAAGCAGTGGTCGCAGCCCTGGGTGATCGCCGACTGGCCCAGCCATTCGCCGTAGTCGCCGCCGGGCTGGGTCCAGCTCTGTCCGGACCGGGCGCTGTTCCAGGTCACCTGGGATTCCGTCCAGGCGCGGGTGACCCGGTACAGGTCCATGTATTGACCCGGCTGCCAGTTGCTTTGCCCCCAGCCATAGAAATTGACTGCTGCGGCTATGATCTGCTTGCCCTGCAGTTCGGCCGGCAGCGCGAACCGGATGATGAAATGGTACAGGCGGGTGTAAGCCGTGTTGCCGAAATTTGTGTTGGGCTGGGTTGGATCCAGGAAGGCGTCCTCGACCTCGGTGGTGTCCTCCAGCCGGATGGTGTGGCTTTCGTCGGGCACGTAGACGGCGGCTTCGTTGCTGTACGCCGAATCACCGAATCCGTTTCGGGCCTTCACCCGGTAGTGGTAAGTGTGCAGCACATCCGGATGGATGTCCTGGTAGGTGGTGGTGTCGGCCGGCAGGGTGTCGTTCAAAATTTCGAAAGAGCCGCCGTCGACGGCCCGCTCCACCACGAAATGATCTTCGATGGTGGAGTTGTCGGTCCAGCTGAGGATGACATAAGCGCCGCTGAGCACAGCGCCCAGGCCGCTCGGGGCGGGCGGCGGCGTGGTCGAGAGCACCGCGGTGTCAATGGGAGACGGGGCGGAGGCGCACTCGAAGGTGAAGGCCACCACCCGGTATGCGTACGTGCCGTCGGGCAACGGCCCGCCGCCGTGGTTGTCATCCGTGTAGCCGGTGTCGTCGGTGCCCACTTCGGCGTAGTTGTTGTCCCAGTCGCCGCCGTCGTATTGGCGCTGGATCCTGAAGCCGGTTTCCTCGGGATCGTCGGAGTTGTCGGTCCAGGTCAGATGCACCCGGTGCTGGTTCTGGTCCGGTGTGGCCTGGAGGCCGGACGGGGCGGGCAGGCACTCGTCGCCATCCCAGCCGGCCAGCCGGGCGAAGAGCCACCAGGCCGCCCGGCCCTTGAGAATGCAGTTGAGATTGGCCGCGGCGGGATTGTCCGAATGGGCGCAGCCGGTGCAGCCGCTGTAGCCGGGCACGCCGTTGCCGGTGGTCAGCAACGCCAGTTCGGACGTCGGATTCGCGGCGATCCACTGGGCGGCCCAGTTGCCGCCGCTGTAATCCAGGTTGTCATACAGCCCCAGATTCCAGAAGTAATCACCGTCCGGGTCGTAGGCCTCGATGTCGGCGAAATCGAACAGCACCCGGCCGTGATTCTGGCAGTGCTGGCGGATGTACTGATTGTTGAAATGGACATTGCCGTTGCCCGTGTCCGGATTCTGGTACGCATATTCCCCTTCGCCTTCCGCGTGACCGGTCATGAACACGAAGGTGACGTCCGGATACTCGGCGATCAGTTTTTCCATGTTGGTGACGTAGCGGGGCGCGTTGTGGCCGTTGATGCTGCACCAGGACCAGATCACCACGTTGATGTGGCTGTTGGACGGGTTGTCCAGCAGCGTCCGGGTGGCCACGACCCACGGCGTGTCGCCGTTTGCGTCCACCCAATCCCCCTGGCTGAGGTCGGCGCAACCCGGGATGCCGTAATCATCCAAGTCCAGGGCGCCCGACGTGGCGCCCGAATCGTCCCAGTTGTATTTGGTCCCGAAGGGAGGGTAAGCGCGCAGGCTGCTCATTCCGGTGATCAGCTGGCTGCCGTGCGAGGTGTGCTGGTAGGCGATGTGGAGGTGCGACTTGGCCAGATCAAGCCATGCGTCCGGGATCTGCGCCAGGTCTGTGTTCTGGTGGCCGATCACCATGCCCTGTCCCAGGCACGACGCCGCCAGACATCCGCCCAACAGGCATTTCCAAAGCAAGCGTGTCAACATGTGCATCCACTCCGTGGTAAAGTCGGGAATTTTGTTGTTGCAATATTGGTGCCAAATTGTCACAAATGTATCGCTTGGCCGACCATCGGTCGCCACTCCATCCGGTTTTGGCGCATTGTTTAGATATTAAAAAGCATTACGAAAATTCCCGCGGTGATCCGGCTGTGAAATTCCGGAGCCCGAGGAGCAGACCCGGGAATGTCACCGGTTACAATATTCATCACCGGTTGATGAAAACTGTTAACGGCCCGATCCAGACCTGGAGCGCATTGACGGTGATGGGAACAGCGCCCATTCTCAGCCATGACGATCGGAGCGCGGCCGGAACCGTTGACCAGCCTTACAACCTCCCGTATACTCAACATTCGGCCTCAACACACCCCGTCGGAGGACAACCGCATGAAGAAGATGACCGAGGAAAATCTCAAGGCCGCGTTCGCCGGCGAGAGCCAGGCCCACATGAAGTACCTGGCCTTCTCCCGGAAGGCGGAGGCGGAAGGAAAGCCCAATGTGGCCCGGCTGTTCGCGGCGGCCTCGTTCGCCGAGCAGGTGCACGCCACGGCCCACCTGCGCGTGCTCAAGGGGATCGGCGGCACCGCCGACAACCTGGGCGCCGCCATGGCCGGCGAGGCGTTCGAAGTGGAGGAGATGTATCCGGCGTACATCGCCGCCGCCGACGCGCAGGAGGAGAAGGCGGCGAAAACCGCCTTCCACCGCGCCATGGATGCGGAGGTGGTCCATCACCAGCTCTACAGCCGCGCGAAACAGGCGGTGGAAGCGGGCCGGGACGCCGAAATCGGGCCGGTCTGGGTCTGCGAGGTCTGCGGCCACACTGTGGAAGGCGCGGAGCCGCCGGACCAATGCCCGCTGTGCCAGGCCAGGAAAGAGCGCTACGTCAGGTTCTGAGGCCGCCGGACGCGGCAGCGGAGATCAACCGACATCGGACGGAATGAGCCGGCGCGGTCGTCGGGCCGGACGGGCGGCGGACGACGGTGCCGCCGCTTCAGAAGACCCGGGCGACTGTGCAATCCTCGGCCACGCGGTCACGCAAGGTGCACGCCCGGCAGAACGGTGACTCGTTGTCGCCATGATGGAACGCGCCGCGGAAACGGGCGGCGGCTTCGCCCTTCCAGATCGCCGTGACGGAGCCGTCCGGGAGAAGAGTCCCGAAGGCGGCGTCGTTCCGGTAATCGAACTCGCACGCTACGATCTCGCCGCCGGCCTGCAGGGTGACGCGCTTCCAGGGTCGGACGCAGCGGAAGGCGCGAGCACGGCGGCGCCGCGTGCCGGTTTCGTATTCGTAGCGCTGGTAGCGTGAGTCGCCGGGCGCCCAGCGGTCATCCACATCGGCGCCATGGACCGCGGGCATGTCCACCGTCTTCAGAGTGAGAAAGTCGACACCCAGTTCCCGGGCCATGGCCTCGACCATGGGCAGCTCGTGCTCGTTGTGCTGCATGACCACGAAGCGGATGTTGATCCGCGGCCGGTCGGCCCCGAGGCGCCTTCGGGCATCCAGAATCCGGCGGATGTTGTCCGTGGCCGCCGCCAGCGTGCCGCCCTGGCGGTATTTCTGATAGGTTGTCTCGCTGGCGCCGTCCACTCCGACGATGAGGGTGTCCAGCCCCGACGCGACCAGTTCCCGGATCCGCGCGTCGTCGAGCCGCATGTTGGCGTTCGTGCTGCAGTGGGTGAGAATGCCCCGCGCGCGGGCGTAGGCGATCATCCGGCCCAGGTCGGGATTCAGAAACGGTTCGCCCCAGTTCCAGAGAACGATCAGCAGCAGGTAGTCGCCCAGCTCGTCGATGAAGGTCCGGAACGTCTCGAAGGGCAGGACCGCGGCCCGCCGGGACGGGGTGACCGAGGTGGTCAGGCACAGTGGGCAGCTCAGATTGCAGATGTTGGCCGGTTCCACCTGGGCGAAAACCGGTCGGCCCAGGGGGCGGCGGGGCAGGACGAATTGGTTGAGGCCCGCCAGAAACAGGTTGGCGATCTTGCGACAGGACAGGCCGGTCGCTTCGTAAGGGATCAGCTCGAACTGGAAACGGAAACGCCTCCGGACCAGCAGGTTGAAGATTTGGGGAGCGATGTCCCGGTAGTGAAAGATTTTCATAGCCGCATGACCGAGTGTCCAAGAGGCGGATTAAATCATATCCGCCGTGCCTGTTCAAGCCGAAACCGTGCGAGCACACCCCGGGATGCCGACGTGAGAATTAGCAGTTGCGCTCAGAGATGGATCTGGCACAATCGGAAGCATGCACGATGCCGCGCGCCGAGAAGCGTTCCGCCGCATATGCCGCAGCTATGAGATTCTGTGGACGGGCCCGAACGCCGCGGCCGTGGATCTCGGCGCCCAGGCCCGCCTGGAGGAGCTGTATCGCCGGGTGATCCAGGCCGATGACATGCGGACCGCGCTGGCGGCGTCAGAACCACGCTGGATTCTCGATCTCGGCGCGGGGCGGGGGTCGCGGCTGGTGCAGCTGCTGGCGGACTCCGGCTGCCGGATCGTGGCCCTGGACTGTTTCCCGGCGTTCGCCCGTCTGGACCTGCGGTACACTGGTTGGAAGGTGTTGGCGGATGCTGCGGCAGCACCGTTCCGGCCGGGCTGCGCGGCGCTGGTGGTTTCGGCGCACCTGACCCTGAACAGCCCGCAATTTGCCGATCAGGAAGACCGGCGGGCGTTTGTGGCCGAGATCGTCAGGCTCCTGCGGCCGGGCGGGGTCTTCTGGGGCGAGGAGCGCCGGCTGATGCCCGAGGACTTTGCGCCGTTCGCCGAAGTGGCGGATTACTACCACCTGGCAGCCTTGGACGTTCATTGCTTCCGCAAATCGGAGCGGCCCTGAGGGGCCGGGTCAATGCCACTGGCACGGCCGACGTCGGCCCGCCCGGGGCGAGCGGCCGCGTTCGGATGATCCGACTGTGGGTTGAGCCTGTCTCGCTCCCGTGATAATATCCGACTATTGATTGCTTCAGCACGATGTCATCCGCGCCCCGTCCGGCGCCAGCGGACACGCAGCGTTCATTCGGCGGGTGAGCGGCCAGAAGATCCCGGCGGAGGAACCGATGGACACGATCCGGAGCAGCGAGGTCATCGTGATGCTATTGGGCATGGGCCTGATGGCGTTTGTGCTCTATCAGCGGCGGCAACTGGCACAACTGCCGAACCGATCCATCCTGTTCATGTCCCTGCTGGCCATTCTGGCCGGCTGGTTTTTCACCAACCTGGAGGCGGTGGTTTGGGGCGGGCTGGTCAATCTGCTGGAGCACCTCTGCTACGCCGCTAATGCGGTCCTTATGGCGGTCTGGTGCGGCCTGCTGCTGCGCCGGGGACGGTCGGCATGAACCTGATCGTCAATCTCGCCGACATCGTCTCCCTCATCGGTGTGCTGACCGCGATCGTCTGCCTCCTGCGCGCGTGGCCGCGCGTATTCCGCCAGGACTCGCGGATCACGCTGCTGGCCTTCCTGATCACGTCCCTGTTCATGTACACGAGCAATTTCCTGGAGTGGACGGGCATCACCGGCAATCTCGACCCCTTCGAGGATTATCTGGAAGTACTGGTGCCCCTCTTCCTGACCGCTTTCGGCTACACGTTCATCCAGCACGCGACCGAGGAGCGCCTGCGGAGCAGTGAGGCACGCTACCGCACGCTCATCGAGTCGGCCACCGACGGCATCCTGCTCTTGCGCGGCAACCGGTTTGCAGACTGCAACGCCAGCCTGCTCCGGATCTACGGATGTTCCCGCGAGGCCATCATCGGCCGGACGCCGTGGGACTTTTCCCCCGAGCGGCAACCGGACGGGAGCCTGTCCAGCGAGTCGGCGTCGCGCTACATCGCCCGCGCCGCCACCGGCGAAGCGTTGTTCTTCGAGTGGCAGCATTGCCGTCTCGACGGTACCCCGTTCGACGCCGAGATCAGCCTGAACCGGCTCAACGCCGAGGAGCCCGATACCCAGATCGCCATCGTGCGGGACATCACGGCCCGCAAGCAGGCCGAGGCCGCCCTGCGGGAGAGCGAGGAGCGCTGGCAGTTCGCACTCGAAGGGAGCGGCGACGCCGTGTGGGACTGGAACCTGCACGCCGGTCGGATGTTCCGCTCGCGCCGCTGGGAGGAGATGCTCGGGATACCGGCCGGCGCGAACAGTCAAACGCCCGAGGATTGGCAGCGGCGAGTCCATCCGGACGACCTCCCCCGTGTCCAGCGGGAGCTGGATCTCACGTTGTCCGGGGAAAAGCCCCAGTATGTCGCCGAATACCGCCTGCAGCACGCCGACGGCCGGCACCGCTGGATCCTGGACCGCGGCAAGGTCACCCTGCGGGGTCCCGACGGTGCGCCCTGGCGGATGGTGGGCACCATGTCGGACATCACCGAGCGCCGGGAGGCGGAGGCCGATCTCGTTGAGTCCAGGCAGCGGTTCAGCCAGTTCATGGGCCAGATTCCCGCCGCCGTGTTCATCAAGGATACCGACAACCACCTGTTGTACGTCAACGACTACCTGCGGTTGCAGTTCGGGGCGGACAACCAGCCGGATTCCGCCAGCAGCAACGGACCGACATCACCCTACCTGGCCCGGATGGCCGCCGACGACGCCCGGGTGCTGGCCGAAGGCGTCGTGGTCACATCCGAGATCATCCCCGACGTAAACGACCGCCCCCGCCATCTCGAAACCCGGAAATTCGTCATCCAGCGAGTCGGCAAGTCGCCCCTCATCGGCGGCATTTCCCTTGACGTGACCGAGTTGCGGCACTCCGAAGAGGAACGCACGCGGCTGGAGGACCAGCTGCGGCAGGCGCAGAAGATGGAGATCATCGGCCGGATGGCCGGCGGCGTGGCCCACGACTTCAACAACCTGCTGTCGCCGATCCTCGGCTACACGGAGATGGCGCTGCTGGACATGCACCCCGAGGATCCGCTTTTCGCCGACGTGAAAAACATCCGGGAAGCGGCCGAGCGGGCGGCCGGACTGACCCGGCAGTTGCTGGCGTTCAGCCGACGGCAAGTTTTGGACATGGCCGTGCTGAACCTGAACCGGACCCTGTCCGATCTCCACAAGATGCTGCGCCGGCTCATCGGCGAGGACATCGAGCTCGTCCTCCGCCTCAGCGCCGACCTCGGTAACATCCGGGGCGACGTGGACCAGCTTCAGCAGGTGGTGATGAACCTCGCGGTCAACGCCCGGGACGCCATGCCCGGCGGCGGCCGGTTGATCCTGCAGACGGAAAACACGACCCTGGCCGAAGGCAATGCCGTGCTGCCCCCCGGCGTCTACGTGGCGCTCAGCGTCATCGACAGCGGCTGCGGCATGGACGCCGAAACGCTCAGCCACATGTTCGAGCCGTTCTTCACCACCAAGGAGCGGGGGAAGGGCACGGGGCTGGGGCTGTCCACCGTTTACGGCATCGTCAAGCAGCACGGCGGGCACATCGAGGCCATCTCGCAACCCGGCCAGGGGACGACCTTCCGGATTCTCTTCCCGCGAGTCGAGGCTCCGCCATCCGGGGAGGCGAATCCCGCGGAGGAAGAACCGGCCGGCCCAGGCAGCGCGCGGCTGCTGGTGGTGGAGGACGAGGCGATGGTCCGGAAGATGGTCTGCGACATCCTGCGGGCGCACGGGTACCGGGTCCTGGAGGCCGCCGGGTCGGACGAAGCCCTGGCGTTAATGGCAGCCGAGACCGAGCCCGTCGACCTTGTGCTGACCGATGTGATCATGCCGCGCATGAACGGCCGCGAGCTGTACGAGCGAATCCTGCGGATGCAGCCGGGCGTCCGGGTGCTCTACATGTCGGGATATCCGGCGGAGGTGATCGCCGAGCAGGGGCTGGTCCGGGAAACGATTCACTTTTTGCAGAAACCGTTCTCGGTCCGTACGTTCCTCGAAACGCTCCGCGGCATCCTGGAGGACGCGTGAAGCGGTTCCGGCAGGCGCCGGAAGCCGCCGGTCACTCCTGCTGTCGGGCGATGACGACGGTGATGTCGTCGTGCTGCGGGCTCCCCTCCGACCATGCGCGGATCGTCTCGAACAGGCGATCCACGATCTGCTCGGGTGTGCGGCGGCGCTCGGCGAGGATCAGATCCACCAGGCGCTCCTCGCCAAACTCCTCGCCCTGCCGGTTGACCGAATCCACCACCCCGTCGGTATAGGTGATCACCAGATCGCCGGGATTCAGGCGGACGTCGCCCACCTCGAAGGGGGTCTCGGGGAACGCACCCAGCACCGTGCCGCCCTCCGTAAGCGGGGTGACGGAGCCATCGGTGCGCACCAGCAACGGCGACTCGTGGCCGGCGTTGCAGTACTGGACGCGCGCCTGGTCGCCGAGAAAACTCAGGTAGCACATCGTCGCGAACTTCTCAGGCGTCGTCAGCCGGTACAGATGGCGGTTCAGCACCTGCATGAGCGTGGTCAGCCGACGGACGTTTTCGCCGTCCGCCGCGTGCTCCAGTGGCGGCTGGGCCCGGATGGCGCTCTGCAGGCTGGCCATCAGCAGAGCGGCCGAGATGCCCTTGCCGCTGATGTCGCCGACAACGACGTCGAGCAGCCGGTCCGATAGCGGCAGGTAATCGAAGAAGTCGCCGCTGACCTCCCGCGCTGGCAGGCAGCGGCCGTGGAGCTGAATGCCGCAGACGCTGGGGGTGAATTTCGGGAAGAATTTTTGCTGCACCTCGCGCGCGATCTCCAGCTCCCGCTTGATGCGCTGCTTGTCGGCCACCTCGTGCAGGAGCGCGACGATGCCGGCCGACATGGTATTGAAGGAATTCGACAGTTCGCCGAGCTCGTCGGATCGCTTCACGGGGATGCGGTAGTTCAGGTTCCCCTTCTTGATCTCCTCGGTGCCGAGAGACAGTTGCCGCACCGACAGGGTGACGGACCGGATGATGAACATCCCCACCACGATCGACGCCAACTGGAGCACCACGAACAGGTAGATCAGGAAGAGCAATAACTGGACCACCTCCTCGCTGACGGCGGTCCGCGTGGCCAGGTTGCGGACAATTGTGGTCAGCGGGATCTGGAGGTTGGTCCAGATCCGCCGCTGTGTCGAGCTCGTCGTGTCGAACGTGAACCAGTCGGTCACGTCGAAGGTGTTGGCCGAGTTGATGGGGTAATCCCACCAGTCGTGGGATTTGCTCCGGGCGCGCTGGTGATCCCGCAGCTCCTCGGGCGTGACGATGGCGGGCTTCTGCCCCCGGAAGCCGTTGAACGCCTGGTACGAGATCATCTGTGCGCGGGTGCCGCTCATCTGGACGGTTTCCGAAATGCTGACGAAGGCGCTCAGGTTGCTGTTGGCCAGCAGGTGGTTGAACAGCGGCTCCCGGAAGGGGATGAATAGGTCGAGGTAGTACTGCTGGTCCTCGATCCGCACGAGGTTGTGGCTGTAAATGAACAGGCTGAAATTCTTGATGAGGGTGCCGGAGTAGGGCAGCTCTTGCAGCCAGTCGGGCAGGAACTCGTCCTGGAAGGAACGATAGTCGAGGGGGCTGTCGAGCAGGATGTGCTGCATGGTGCCGCGTTCGTCCACGCGGTACAGCATGGTGGAGATGTCCGGCAGATCCGGGGCGCGGGTGACGATGACGGTGCGGAAATTCTCCAGCAGGAATTCGGGATCGTCCGCCTTGTCGGGATGGTTGTAGAGGATCTCCGCCATGGCGGCGTTGACCGTCTGCAGGCGGAAGCTGATGTTCCGGAGCTCGCTCTGGAACACGAACAGCGACAGGTTGCTCGCGAAGATCAGCACGATCAGAAACGCCAGGAGCAGGACCAGCGCCAGCGGCAGGAAGCCGGTGAACAGGTAGAAAAAGATCACCCGGTTGCGCACCCGGTAGAAGAGCCGGTCCTTGAGCCGGCGGCCCAGCCTGTACAGCGCCCATGCGCCCGCAGCGAGGAAGCAGAGGGTGGCGGCGCCCCGGCCGATGGCATACAGGTCGACGGACATGAAGCCGAGGACGGTGGCGAGGCAGTACAACACCATGCCGCCGGCCAGGAGCCAGAACATCGGGCTGCGCTTGAGCTGGCGCCAAGTGAATGTCTCGTTGCCGGCGGGCATGGCGGTTTCCCCTCAGCGGGCGTCGGCCGGCCGGCTCCAGGCGGCCAGCATCGTGGCGTACGGCGCCGGAACGGTGGTTCGGCGGCCCGTCCGGTCGATCGGGACATGGGTGGTTTCCCCTTCGGCGACGAGGCGGTCCGGACCAACGTGAAACACCTCATAGCGGAACCGGAGCAGCCGCGCGCTGACCGGATCGAGGCGGGTACGGACGCGGATGAGATCGTCGTAGGTCACCGGCGCCTTGTACCGACAACGGGCCTCGGCGACCACCAGGTAGATGTTTTCCAGGCGTTCCAGATCAGCGTAGGAAAACCCCGCCGCACGACAGAACTCGGTTCGGCCCATCTCGAACCAGACAAGGTGCACACTGTGGTGGGCGACGCCCATGCGGTCCGTCTCGGCGTAGCGTACGCGCAGGTCGATGTCCACGTGGTGGGAGGCGCCGGGGGGCGTCATCGGTCCTGGCCCCATGTTCGGGCGGCCACCGGCTGAAGAGCGGCCGGCCAGGCGGCCGGCGGAATGTCTCCGCCCGTCACGAGGACCGCCTTGAGCCGCTCGTCGGCGAGGTAGTGTCCAGCGAAGTAGCGCAGGTCCTCCTTGATCACCAGTGCCAGCCGTTCGTCGAACGTCGCCAGATGCCGGGTGCCCAGCCGGAACCACTCCACCTCGAGCAGCTCGCGGAGCAGGGCGTCGGGATCGGCCAGGCGTCGGCTCCGCTCGGCGGCCAGGCGGTGGCTGGCTTCCTGGAACTCCTCCTCGGAGAACCGGCCGGCGGCGATCTCCCGAAGCTGGCGCAGGACCTCCGCCGCCGCCGGCTCGAGCCCGGCGGGATGGCCGCTGAGGCTGATGCGGAACGCGCCGCGCAGCATGCGTGTGTCGGCCTCGACGGCCGCCTCGACGTCCGGGTGCTCCGCCAGCCAGGGGTGCAGGCGCTGCTGCAGCACCCGAGCGAGCAGCTCGCCGGTCAGTCCGTCCTCGTGCTTGCGGCGGACGCTCTCGGCGCCGATGACCGCGCAGGCGGTCGCGGTTCCGGGCAGCCGCACCGCCTGGGTGCGGACCGCCGGGTCCGGCCGAGGAGGCTGGAACTGGTAGTCCGGTGCCTCGCTCTTGATCCAGGGACCGAAATACTGGCTGGCCAGGCGCCGCAGCTCGGACGCCGCCGCGGGCGACGAGATCAACAGCAGGGAGCGGCTGGGAGTCACGCAACGGCGAAAGAATCGGATGATGTCGTCCAGCTCGATCGCGCCCACCGACTGCGGCGTCCCACGCGGCGGGTTGCCGTAGGGGAAGGGGGTGAACACCAGCCGCTGCCACTCGTAGCGGGCCACCTCCTGCGGCTGGTCCTCGATGCGGATGTCCTCGAGCCGAATGGCGTCGCGTATCGTCCGGAATGTTTCGGGTTCGAAAGCGGGTTGGATCACGGTATCGGCCAGCAGCCGCACCGCGGTTTCCAGCATGGCCGGTGGACCCGACACGGTGAGCCGGATGCCGTCGACATCGACCGCCTCGTCGAACGCCAGGGGGAGCTGGGCCAGATCGCGCGGCGCCCACTCGATCTCGGCGCGCTGGCGCAGGATTGTCTTCAGGTACTGGCCGGTGATGTGGGCCGTGCCGCCCTTGCCCGGCGGATCGAAGACCGTGCCGCTGGTTACCAGCAGGTGCGCCACGAACCGGTCCTGGTGCAGCGATACGGACGCGACGGTCATGTCGTTGAGCAGCGTGCGGTGGGTCACCTTCGGGATGGCCGGCTCGGTGCCGGTGGCGGCCGGCGCCGCGGCAGGCGATAAGATGACCAGCACCGCAAGCGCCAGCAGAAAATGATGCCGAACCGTCACCGTAACTGCCTCCCGGAAAGAATCCCGCGGGCGGGGTTCCTCCATTATACTGGAAACGCCCCGGAGCGCAATCCCGGCGCCCACGACGGACGGGCATTGGGGCCGCCGGCGTTCAATGTTAGAATGATACGCCGGACGGCGCCGACCGGTTCTCGGGCGCCGCCGGCGGCAGCGAGGTGAGTTGTGATCACGCTTCAGACGCTCAAGGAGATGCAGGCCGCCCTGCAGGCCGTGCTCGAGGAAGGGGCCTATCTGCGGGACGCGCTCAGCCGCGTGCTGCGGGGCCGGGAGCTGTCGGCGGCGGAGCGGGCCTGGATCCGGGAGACTCTTTACCGGGCCGTCCAGCTCAAGAACCGGTACTGGACCCAACTCGAGGCGTTTGCGGCCGAGCACCCCGGCAAGGACGAATCAGTCATGGATATCCGGCTGGTCATCACCAGCCAGCAGCGGGAGAAGCGGGACCTGCTGGCGGTGGACCGCCACGTGCAGGCGCTGCTGCGGCCCAAGTCGCGCGTCCGCAAGTTCGTCGAATTCCTCGACGCAAATCCGCCCGGCCGGTTGTTCCCGTCGCTCAAGCAGGAGCCGCTGGAGCATCTGTGGCGGTTCCATTCCCATCCCCTCTGGCTGGTGCGGAAGTGGCTGGGCAGTCTCTCGCCGGAAGATGTGCTCAAGCTCTGCCGCTTCAACAACGGGCCGCCGGAGGCCGTGCTGCGGGTCAATCCGCTGAAAAACTCCCGGGAGGAGCTGCTGGCGCGACTGGCCGAGGCGGGCGCGCGCTGCGTCCCCGACCCGGTGGCGCCGCTGGCGATCCGGGCGGACCACCGCTTCGATCCGCTCACCCAGCCCGGCTACCGCGAGGGCCGCTTCACCCTGCAGAGCGTGTCGTCGCAGCTGGTGTGCCTCTATGTCAACCCGAAACCCGGCCAGCGGGTGCTGGACTACTGTGCCGGCGAGGGGGGCAAGACACTGCTGCTGGCCCACCTGATGAAGGGGCGGGGCGAGGTGCACGCCCACGACGCCCAGGGCTGGCGCCTGCGCAACCTGCAGCTCCGGGCCCGGCGAGAGGGTGTGGGCAACGTCCGCCTGGGCGGCCTGCGCGAAATCCGGAATCTCGCCGGCCGGTTCGACCTGGTGCTGCTGGACGTCCCCTGCTCGGGGAGCGGCAATCTGCGCCACCAGCCGGAGCTGCGGTGGAAGCTGCAGCCCGGCGACCTGAACCGGTTCAACCGCCAGCAGCTCGAGATCCTGGAGGAGGCGGCGCCGCTGGCCGCGCCCGGCGGACTGCTCGCCTACGTCACCTGCTCGTTGTTTCGGGAGGAGAACCACAAGGTAATCAGCCGGTTTCTCCGCACCCATCCCGACTGGTCTCTGGTCAGGCCGGCTGACCATCTGACCCGGCAGCACGCCAAGAACTTCTGGCTTCCGGCCGACGCGCTCAAGCCCTTCACCGGACCCGACTACTTTGAGGTCCTGCCCCACCGGGACAACCTGCCGGCCATGTTCTGCGCGATCTTGAAACGGGAGAGCGGGCATAACACGGAAGACGTAGCTCGCGGCTAGATGCTCGTTGCGCTTGCGTGCTCGTAATTCGTCATCGTCATCGTAATCGAGGCTCGAGGCTAGAGGCTCGACCCCCCGCTTGTTCACCGTTTACTGTTGGCCCGTCCATCCCCCTTCCTGCGCCAACGGCTCGCGCGCTGCCGCCGCCATCGCCTGTGTTATGGATCCTCTCGCCCCGAACACAATCGCTGAAATCCCGTTGCGCCGGCGGTGAAATAAACTAAAATCTTCTGGAAACCCGGATCGACGACGAGCCCGACATTATCATCCTGCCGGTGCTAAAGGGAAACCATCATGCCGCAATGCCCTGTCTGCCGCGCTGATGTGACTGGAACCGCCGGGAGCTGCCCATCGTGTGGCATCTCGTTCGACGACCGGTTGCGCGATGCCGAAGAGGCGGGGCTGGCCGCCACCCTGTCCCCTGTGCCTTATTCGTCGGGGAGCCGCCCGTCCCGGTCAGCCGGCGGCACGAAGACGCCGGTGGACCCTGGATTCGCTCCGGGCACCGTGTTCGCCGACCGGTATCGGATCGTGACCCGGCTGGGCGTGGGGGGCATGGGCGAGGTGTACCAGGCCGACGATTTAAAGCTGGGCCAGACGGTGGCCCTGAAGTTCCTGGCCCGCGACCTGGAGGCCAACCCGCGGCTGCTGGAACTGTTCCGGTCCGAAGTGCGGCTGGCTCGCGAAGTGACCCATCCCAACGTTTGCCGCGTCCACGACATCGGTGAAGCCGAGGGACGCCACTTCCTGACCATGGAGCGGGTCGACGGCGAGGATCTCGGATCACTGCTCAAGCGGATCGGGCGGCTGCCGGGCGAAAAGGCGCTCCAGGTGGCGCGGCAGCTCTGCGCTGGCCTGGCGGCGGCCCACGACCAGGGCGTTTTGCACCGCGACCTGAAGCCGGCCAACATCATGCTGGACGGCCGGGGCACCGTGCGGATCACCGATTTCGGCCTCGCCCTCCTGGCAGGTGAGTGTGACCGCGAGGTGGCCGGCACGCCGGCCTACATGGCGCCGGAGCTGTTCGACGGCCAGGCGGCCACCGTTCGGAGCGACATCTACGCGTTGGGCCTTGTGCTTTACGAGGTGTTCACAGGCCACCGCGCATTCGACGGGAAGACGTACCTGGACATGCGACGGCAGCAGGCCGAGAATACGCCCTCAACCCCGTCCGCGCTGGTACCGGATCTGGATCCGGCGGTGGAGCGCGTCATCGCCCGCTGCATGGACAAGGATCCGGCGCTCCGGCAGGCATCGGTGGCCCAGGTGGCGGCGGCGCTGCCCGGCGGCGATCCGCTGGTCGCGGCACTGGCCGCCGGCGAGACGCCGTCGCCCGAATTGGTGGCCGCCGCCGGCGAGACGGGCACGATCCGGCCGCGGAAGGCGTGGATCGCCCTGGCCGGAATCGCGCTGGCCCTGGTCGCGGCCGCGCTGCTCTGGCCGCTGAGCAGCAGCCACGGCCTGGCCCGCCTGGTCATGGGGCCCGAAGCGCTGGCCGGCCGCTGCCGCGACATCGCCCGCACGCTCGGCTACGATACGCCGGGGGATCAGGCGGCGTGGTTCGAGACGGAGCGGGCGTTCATCGACCTCCACCTTCAGGCAGGACCGTCCACGATCCAGCGGCGCACGCTGCCGGAGTCGCGTCCCGGAACCGTGACGCTGCACTATCGGGAGACGCCCCGCGCGTTCGAACTGCCGGCCTTCCTGACCCGGGTCAGCGACGTCCAGCCGCCCCACACGGATCCCGGCATGGTGGACGTGCAGGTCGATGGCCGGGGCCGGCTGATGCGGTTCCGGGCGGTGCCGCCGTCCCGGACGGAACCCCCCGCGCCGGTGAAACCGGCGGATTGGGCCGTTCTCTTTCGGCAGGCGGAATTGGCTCCGGCGGATTGGCAGGAAGTTCCGCCCACTTTGACACCGCCGGTGGCGGCCGACGCACGCTGCGAGTGGGTCGAGAGCCGGCCGGCCGCCGGGTCGAAGCCGCAGCGGATTGCGGCCGCCGCCTGGTCCGGCCGGGTGGTTTGGTTCACGATGAATGGCCCGTGGGATCAGCCGGGCCGGACGGGTCGCGCCGGGCAGTCCGCCGACTGGGTGGCCGGCGCGGTGAACGTCGTGATCCTCGCGGCGCTGCTGGTGCTGGGCGTGTATCTGGTCCGGCGCAACCTGCGGTCGGGACGGGGCGACCGCCGGGGCGCGCTCCGGGTGGCGGCGATCATCGGGCTTTCCCAGATCGTGGCCTGGATATTCACCGCCCGCCTGCCGGCCTCGCTGAGCGGCTACTCGGGCTGGATCTTCGCCGGTCTGGCGCTGGCCCTGGGGCAGGCCGGTTTCGTCTGGGCGGTGTACCTGGGGACCGAGCCGTACATCCGGCGGCGGTGGCCCACGGTGCTCATCGGCTGGTCGCGGCTGCTGGCGGGTCGCTGGCGCGATCCCCTCGTGGGGCGGGATGTCCTGGCGGGAACCATCCTGGGGCTCGGGATCTGGCTGTTCAACGCCGTCAGCGCCGCGCTCCCCGCCTGGCTGAACATGACCGACTCGGCCGCCACCTTGCATGAACCGCGGGTCTTCGTGACCACCGCCGCCGCGGGGATGGGCTGGCTGTCGAACCTGCCGGTGCTGGCGCTGTCCAACGGCGTGTTCATCGTGGGCATTCTGTTCGTTCTGCGGCTGCTGCTCCGGAGCGACTGGCTGGCCGCCGTCGCCGTCACGCTGCTGATCGTCGTGCCTCAGTTGTTCGCGGGCGGCGATCTTCTCCTGGCGCCGCTCGGTTTTGCGGTGGTGCTGCTGCTGGCCATGGCGCTGGTGCGTTGGGGGTTGCTGACTTTCGTCGTGTGCCTGCTGGTGAACAACCTCGAGCCGGCGGCGCCGGTGCTGGCGGCGGCGGGGTGCTGGGTCCCGTGGCAGGGCTGGCTGGGCGTGGCGGTGGTCGCGGCCTTGGCCGCCTACGGCTTCCGGGTCGCCCTGGGCCGCCAGAAGCTGCTCCCGTCGCTGGATGAATGAGCTCCGGCCGCAGCGCCGGATGAAAACGGGCCAAGGGGCGCATCGGTCAGCTGGTGAATCGGTGACAGGGTGAATCGGCTGGACCCAATTTCTTTCTCGTGCTCGCAGTCTGAGATCGCCATCGCGATTTGCACCTGCAGTTGTGCTCGGTCTTGTATTCGAGACCGGGGGCTCGTTCCAGATTGTCGGCCTTTCGACATCGGACATCGGAAATCGGACATTGGACTTCGAACATCGGGAAGGAATTCCACTGGCTTTCCCGTAACTCCTTACTCCTCACTGTTCACTGTTTTCTGTTTACCGTTCACTCCTCCACCGGCACGGCCGGCACCGCGCTGAGCACGTTCAGGCCGTAATCGCCGAACAGCTCGAAGACCAGTACGCCGGCGGAGCTGGACTGGTTCTCCACCAGCAGGTAGCCGCCGAAGATCGCGGTGAGGTCCGGCATGAAGCCGTCCAGCAGGAACACGCGCCGCAGGACACACTCGGGGCATTCCGACTCATGGTACGGCTGCAGGACGAGTTGGCGGGAGTCGAGGAGGAGGCCCTGCGAATCAAAGGCGGTGATCTGGATGCGGGCGGCGTTCTCGCTGTCGGGGTGGAGCACGGCCAACCCGGTGAAGTAATCGACGTTCCCGATGCGGCCGTTGGCGATGTGCCCCATGAGAAATCGGTTGTGGCGCCGGGGCGCCAGCGGCATGGACGACAGGAAGCGTCCGCCGGCGCCGGCCTCGCCGAAGGTGATGCAGCCGGCCAGGCCGATGGCGTCGCCCGGATCGGCGGCGAGATAACCGGTGAAGGCGGCGTGCATATCGAACAAGGCCGCGACGTCCGCCTCGAACTTGCCGTGGGCGGAAAGACTGCGGGTGACGGGCGAGCCGGCGACCGGCTGGCCCTGATCGGTGTACAGGGACAAGTCCACGTTCAGCGGCGCGTCGGACATGTTGACCAGCGTGAGGATCGACGCGTAAGGCACGCCCAGGTCGCCGATGGCGACATGCGGGGCATAGAGGACGCCGCCGTCGGCTTCGCTCGTCATGGCCTCGAGGCAGGCGACGGCACCGGCGTCGCCGAACAGTTCCAGCCCGAAGACGCCGCGCTCGGATTCCACCTCGATGGAGTCGCCCGCGGCGATGCCGGCAAAGTGGTTGGCGACGTCGAGCTCCAGGCGGCCGCGGCCGTCGAGGACGGCGGCCTGAGTGGCTTTCACCGCTCCCGCGGGCCCATAGACGGTGAAATTCAAACGGGTGGGGAGTCGCAGGGGGTTGATCAGGACGAGCGTGGTGGTGCGGCCGCCGCCGGTGCGGACCACCGGGAAGAGCAGGCGGCCTTGCGCATCGCGGGCCTCAGGCATGCGGGTGCCGTCGAGGTAGGTCAGGGCCGCGTCGTTGACGAGCCAGATGCCGTGGGTGTCCGGCTCGGTCAGGAAGGCGCGCACCCACCGCCCCGGCTCCTCGGCCGCAGGGCCGAGCACGCCGGAAAGATAGCGGGCGTACTGGGCGCCGGCGGGGATGACGTCGGTGGCCGTCGCCAGCAGGGTGCCGCCGGAGTCCGCATAGAGCTCCAGGTTGGCCAGCGCGTCGGCCGCCCCGAGGTTGACCACGGAAAACGACAGTTCCGCGCTCCGGGGGAAATGGACCAGGTTGACGCCCCGGCTGGCCACCACCGCGACGCCTTCGCGCGAGGCGATGCCCCCTAGGGTCGTCCCGCCCGCCACGGACAGGACCTGATCCGCCGCCAGGGTCGTCGTCCGGCCCACGGAGTCGACGACCACGTCGCCCAGCGTGTCGATGGAGAAGCTGTGCTGCAGCACGCCGGCGTCATCCGACGTGCACAAGGCCAGGCGGGCGGAGTCGGCGAAACCCACCAGGGCGTCGGCGCCGGCCGCGCCATCGAAGTTGTCGGCCAGAACGGCCGAGGGCGTACGCTGGAAGAAGATCTTTTGCTGCCCGGCGGTGTCGAAGGCGTTGCCGGATACGGCCCGCAGGATCCCGACCGCCTTGTCGGCGGCCAGGACCACGACCAGGTCTTCCAGTCCGTCACGGTCGATGTCCCCCGCGTCCAGGTCCACCGGCCGGTTGCCCACCCCCGCCAGCACCTTTGCGGTGAAGTGGCCGGTACCGTCGTTCCAGAGCACCGACACCGAATTCGAGGCGGCATTGGCCACCGCCAGATCCGGCCACGTGTCCCCGTTGAAGTCGCCGGCGGCCAGCGCGACCGGCTCCTGTTCGGTGAAATAGGAATTCCCGCCTGAAAAGACCGGGCCGGCCAGGACGTGCAACCGGTCGCCGCCGGCGTCGCAGAAGACGTAATCGGAGCAGCCGTCGCCGGTGACGTCGCAGACGCGGGCGTCGGTGACGATGCCCGCCAGGCGCACGGCCCGGTCGGGGACGGCGCGCCCGGCGCCGGCCTTGTCCGGGTCGAACAGCGAGGCCCAGAGGTAGACGTGCAGCGTCCCCGCCTCGTCGGCGGTGAGGATGTCGGGACGGGCGTCGCCATCGACGTCGGCCACGTCCACCCGGACGGGGATCACCGGCAGTTCGGCCCAGTCGATGCCGAAGAAGCCGCCCGACCGGCGGCCCAGGCTCCAGTAGACGCGGCGCTCGCCCG
Source organism: Acidobacteriota bacterium (assembly GCA_012517875.1). Classification (NCBI taxonomy): domain Bacteria; kingdom Pseudomonadati; phylum Acidobacteriota; species Acidobacteriota bacterium. Next base: position 78,511 of record JAAYUB010000134.1, read on the forward strand.
GGGTGACGGCCACGAGGTCGTCCACGCCGTCGCCGTCCACGTCGCCCGTGTCGAAGTCCTCGATGGGCGTGCCCAGGGCCGTGGTTACGGGAATCGCGCCGGTCAGCACCTCCGCCACGGTGAAGAGGGTATAACCGCAGCCGGCGAAGATCAGGGGCAGGAGCTGCGCGCCGGGTTGTTTCGTGGCGTACAGCGTCACCCGGAAGGCGTCGCCGGCGTCGAAGCCGGCCTGGCGGAGATCCACGCAAACCAGGCTGGAGGCCTGGGCGCCCATCCCGCCGGGACCCCAGTTGCTCGCGCCGGTGGTGGGCCAGGAGCCGGTGGCGAGGCCGATGGTGAAGCCCAGAAACGTGCCGCCGTGCTGCGGGAACCACCCCGAGGTGCTCTCAACGATGCGAACCAGAATGGCGTTCTCGCCGGCGACGTAGCGGAGCAACTGGACGGCGTGGGGGCCGATCCCCGTCAACTGGCTGCCCTCCACGGGCTCGGGCCGCCCGTCGTCACCGAAGCGGTACTCCACCACCGCCAGGTCCGTCACCCGCTCGCCCGCGAGCGGCAGCGGCGTCGCCGAGTCCGGGTTTCCCGTGGCCAGCGTCTGGCTGAGGGTGACGTACGGGGGGAGCGTGATCCAGAGGATGTGCGGGCCCGTGCCGGCGGCGGCGAAGGCGGCCGGGTCGATCCGGACGGTGATGGGGGCGCTGGGCGCCACCTGGGACGGGCTGTCGATGTAGATGCCGCCGGTCCGGTCTTCCTGCACGTACACGTTCACGGTCTGCCCGCCGCCGGGCGGAGATACGGACCGCTGCGGCGTGAACTCGCTGGCCACCCAGTTCACCCGCCAGTACTGCGGCGGGGTGAACGCGCGCAGGCGGAACGCGTTGGTCTGGCCGGGGATGACGCTGCCGGTCCAGGTGGTGACGGCTTTATCCGGGATCACGCCACGCAGTCGCCAGACAGCGCCCGGCTTCTCGCGGTGCCATACCTCGTAGCCGCCCGCTCCGGAATAGTTCTGGCCGGGCGGCGGGTCCGGGGTCCAGGTCAGTCGCACCGCGCCGGGCTGCAGCTCCGCCACGACGAGCGCCACGGGCGCCAGGGTCTGATAGCTCCGGTATCGATACCCGTATTCCGGCCACGGATAGCCCAGCCGGTCCAGGAATTCCTCCAACTCGGGCGTGTCGGCGTGGAGGGCATTGTAGTCCAAAGATAGATGATTCAGCCTCGGCATGTTCATCAGTGTCGGCGGGACGCTGCCGCTGAGCTGGTTGTCCCGAAAGGACATGTATAGCATGTCGGCCATCTCAGTCAGTGTGTCCGGAATAGTTCCGGTGAGGTGGTTGCTCTCGATCTTCAGCCAGAACAGATTGTCCAGGCTGCCGAGCGACGGGGGGATCTCCCCGCTGAACTGGTTTGCGGACAGGTCGATCCAACAGAGCGACGGCAGATTGCCCAAAAAGGACGGGATGGAGCCACTCAGTCGGTTTCCTTCCAGGTCCAGATTGGAAAGACTGGTCAGATTGCCCAAGGCGGCGGGGATGGTCCCGCTCAGCTCGTTCCAGGCCAGGTACAATCCCTGGAGTTGCGACAGGTCGCCCAGGGTGGCGGGGATGGACCCGCTGAACTGGTTTTCACTGAGGGACAGGTTGCGCAGGCTGGTCATGCTCCCCAGGTATTCCGGTAGCGGACCACCGAGCTGGTTCCCTTCAAGATAAAGGCCTTGGAGCGTCGGCAAGGCTCCCCATGCTTCCGGGATGGTCCCGTGGAAGAGATTGTTGCCCAAATTCAGATATTCAAGGCTGGCAAGGTTGCCCAAAAACTCCGGCAGGGCGCCGCTCAACTGATTCCCGGCCAGAGACAATTTCTGCAATTCGGACAAGATGCCCAGCGACGGCGGCACGGAGCCGCTCAACTGGTTTTCGTACAGGTACAATTCGCGGAGATGGGACAGGTTGCCCAGCGATTCCGGGATGGGCCCGCTGAGTGAACAATAGGACAGGTTGAGGTAATTGAGTTCGGCCAGGTTCCCCAGCGACTCCGGGATGGCGCCCTCGAGCCCATTCCATCCCAGGTGCAATTGTACTAACGCTGGCAGGCTTCCCAAGGAAGCCGGGATGCTTCCACTCAACAGGTTGCTATGCAACTGGAGCGTCCTCAGCCCCGACAGATTGCCAAACGAATCCGGGATCGGGCCGGTGAATTCATTCACGTACAGGTTCAGGGATATCAACTCGGACAGGTCGCCCAGCCAAACGGGCAGGGACCCGCTCAACTGGTTCCGGTACAGGTACAGGCCTCTCAGGGCGGTCAGGCCGGCCCAGGCGTCGGGGATGGGACCGGTAAGCCGGTTTTCGCTCAAATTCAGGGAGGTCAGGCCGGTCAAGTCGCCGAAGGTCTCGGGGAGGGGACCGGTGAGCTGGTTCATGGAAAGATTGAGACTGGTGAGCGCGGTCAGCCCGCCCAAGGAGGGTGGGATCTCGCCCGAGAGCGCATTCCAGCTCAGATTCAGGTATTCCAACTGGGTGAGCCTTCCAAACTCGGACGGGATGGGGCCGCTGATTGCGGTTTGACTGATCGACAAACTGATAAGTTGGGAGAGATCGCCGAGGCCGGCGGGGAGAGCGCCATCCAGTCCCCAATTGTTACCGAGGTACAGAGTCTGAAGGTTGGCCAAGTTCCGGAAGCTGTCGGGGATGGGGCCGGAGAATAAATTATTGTCGAGGGACAGGAACTCCAACTGCTCCAAGTTACCTAGCCAGGCCGGGAGGGGACCGCTGAACTGATTCCCTGACAGGTTGAGCCACCGCAATTCCGACAACGCGCTCAGCGCTTCGGGGATTTCGGTCAACTGGTTCACGGACAGGTGGAGCGAATACAGTTGGGACAGCTGGCCCAGCGACGCCGGGATGGCGCCGGTCAGTTTGTTGAACCGCAACGACAAAAATTCCAGTTGGGACAGATTGCCCAGCGACGCCGGGATGGCGCCGGTGAGTTGATTGCCGCCCAGATAGAGTGTTTTGAGCTGGATCAGGCTGCCGAGCGGCTCCGGGATGGCGCCGGTGAGCCGATTGGACATCAAATTGAGGATTTGCAGGGAAGTCAGGTTGCCCAAGGAGGCCGGGATGGCGCCGGTAAGCCGGTTCGTGGAAAGATCCAGTTCCTGCAAACTCAGCAGACCGCTCACGCTTTCGGGGAGCGGGCCGGACAACCCGTTCCAATAGAGATTCAGCTTCACCACGGTGGTGTTGTCCGCGTCGGTGGTCACGCCGTACCAGGTGTTCTCGGTGCCGGGGAGGTTGAACTGGCCGGGGTCGCCCGGCAGCCGCCAGTTGTCGTTGTGGGTCCAGGCGTCGCCCCCCGTGGCCAGGTACAGGTCGATGAGCGCCTGCCGCTCCGCTTCGGAGATGGCGGCCGGCGCGCCGGCCGCCAGCAGCGCCACGACGGCGCAGACCCAGAGCCATCGGCCGGATGTGCGGTTGCCTCGTCCCGTCATGGGACACCCCCCGCCGCCTGATTGTGATTCGAACGTCAAGGAAAATGTTGCAAATATTATAATTTCATTTCGTTGACTTGTCAATTCGGCCGTGGGGGAAGGGGGCGGGGTGAGGAAGAAGTGAGGAGATGGGAGATCCGGTTAATTAAACATTTTGCATGGGTTTTCGGATTATTGGTTAATGGTGATTGCAAATATATTATTGGCTATTTGGAGACGAGTCGGATTCTGCCGCGGATGGGGATCTGGTAATGGGACCTGGGTTCTCGGACCTGAGATATGCGAGGCGGGACCTGGGACCTGGGATCTGGGGGCTGGGACCAAATAGCTTGGACCTGTTAGCGAGGACCCAGGACCCGGAACCGAGGTCCCAGGTCCGATGTCCGATGTCCGATGATGCACCACAGCGGACACGGAGGACACAGAGAATATCGAGGGTTCGGAACGAGCCTCGAGACTCGAGACCCGAGCCTCGATTACGATCACGATTACGATCACGATTACGATCACGATTACGATCACGATTACGAATTACGATTACGCGGACGAGCGTGGGCACGATCGGTCGGCGGGCAGGCGGGAGGTACCGCGACCGGGAGGGAGCGGCGCGAAAGCCCTCCCCGCGAAACCCGCGGAGCCAGCGACACCATCCTATAGAGATGGGAGATAGGAGATGGGAGAAAGAGGAGAAGAGATCGGAGACAGAAGATTAGGCATGCCGGATTCCAGCACAACGGATCGCCATCGACCGGCAGCGACGGAGTGGTGCGGCGCTTGGGGTGAGGCACCGCGAGGGCCCCTTTCCGCCGCTCGCTCCCGCTCGCGGTACCTCCACTGTGCCAACCGATGGATATTGCAAATCATATCGGTGAATGGGTGAATCGGTGAATGGGAAGACGAACCGCGAGACCCGAACCGCGAGACCCGAACCGCAGCTCACTTCATCCGATGGAAACCCACGGCGGCCAGGGCCCAGGCCACCGCCAGTGCGGAGAAAGCGACGGCGCCGGGGAGCAGCGCCTCGGCAAATCCGCCCAGAAGCATCTGCACGTTGCGGGCGTCCGCGAGTCCGGCGTTGGAGGCGAAAGCCAGCGTGTTGGCCGAGCCGGCACAGAACATCCCAACGGCGCCGAACGCCAGTCCCAGGGACAGCGGCCGCAGGACGGTGAGTTTCGATTCGGACGGTTTCACCGCGAACGAGATGGCCACGCCGAGCGTGATGCACGTGAGCACCAACACGATCGCGAGCTGCAGCAAACCCAAAAATCCGATGCCCATGATGACCTCCAGGCGATTGGTTTGGTACTTACAACGCCGGGATCACCGCGCCGTGACACCCGGTTTTTCCTGTCACACGCCGACGGTTTATGCGTTATGGTAATACTATGGATTGGGACGCGGAGCGGGAGCAGCACTGGCTCGAGGAGCTGCGGAGAGGCGACGAGGCGGCCTTCCGGCTGATCTATCACGCCTACCGGTCGCGCCTCTACACGTTCCTCTGCCGGCTGAGCGGCCGGCCCGACGTGGCCGAGGACCTGCTCCAGGAAGTCTGGCTCCGCCTGGCGGCGCGACCGCCCCAGCCGCGGTCCGGGCTGACGCTGGCGCCGTGGCTGTTCCGGGTGGCCCGGAACTTGTTCGTGAGCTACCTGCGGAACCGCGGCCGCGATCCGGTCCGGACGTTCGAAGTGGGCCTGCTCGAGTTCAGGCCCGCGCCGGGTCCCGGTCCGCTGGAGGTGTTGGCGGAACAGGAGGCGACCCGGCGCCTGGAGCGGGCGCTCCAACGCCTGCCGCTGGCGGACCGGGAGACGGTGCTCCTCGTGGCCGGCGGCGGGCTGACCCCGGCCGAGGCGGCCGGGGCGCTGGGCATCCGGCCGGATGCGTTCCGCCAGCGCCTGGCCCGGGCGCGGGCCAGGCTGGCGGAGCTGCTGCGATCCACGGCTTGAGACAGGGAGGCGACCATGGAAACCGACAAACCCATCACCGACGCCGAACTGGACCGGCAACTCGCCGAGCTGCCGCTCCTCGACCTGACGGATGCGGCGGCCGACCGGCAGGAAGCGGCGGCGCGGGCGGTCCTGGCCCGGCGCCGGCGCGGCTCG